>JBILOV010000056.1:0-10772 GCA_044374335.1 Bacteroidia bacterium
AGCGCCTAAAGATCGTATTCAATTGTATAGCAACCAAGTTTTTGTTACTGATAATGTCGAAAATATTGTCCCTGATTTTTTAACCATGTTACGTGGTGTGATTGATAGTCCAGATATTCCATTAAATGTAAGCCGTAGTTATTTACAAGCAGATAGCAACGTTAAAAAAATATCGGCACACATCACTAAAAAAGTAGCTGATAAATTAGAAGAAATCTTTAAAAAAGAAAGACCAGATTTTGAAGCTAAGTGGGACGATGTTAAAATATTTGTGCAATATGGAATGATTAGCGACGAGAAATTTTATGAAAAAGCTTCAAAATTTGCTCTTGTTAAAAATACCGAAGCAAAAGCATTTACTTTAGATGAATACGAAGCTCATGTAAAAGCGAATCAAACGGATAAGGACAATAAAGTAGTTTATTTATATGCTACAAATATTGACGAACAACATACCTACATTGATGCAGCAAAATCTCGTGGATATGATGTGTTGATTATGGATTCGCCATTAGATTCGCATTTAATTAATTATTTAGAAAGTAAATTAAACAACACGCAGTTTGTGCGTGTGGATAGTGATACCGTTGAAAAATTAATTAAAAAAGATGATGGGCAGGTTTGTAAATTAACAGAAGATGAACAAACAAAATTAAAACCAATTATTGAAGGAGTTGTTGCTAAAGAAAAATACTCCGTTGTTTTTGAAAGCTTAAGCGAAACAGATTCGCCAATGTTAATTACCCGCCCTGAATTTATGCGTCGTATGAAAGACATGCAAGCCATGGGTGGTGGTGGAATGAACTTTTATGGTTCAATGCCAGATATGTATAACTTAGTAGTTAATGCAAACCATCCATTAATAAGCAAAATATTAGCCGAAGCAAATATTGAAAAACAAGGTCAGTTAGCAAAACAAGCAGCCGATTTAGCTTTATTAGCGCAAGGTTTACTTAAAGGCGAAGAGTTAACTAAATTTGTTAAACGTAGTGTTGAGATGATTAATTAAATTTTCTCAACACAGAGATTTTGAGTTTATGAATTCACAAAGCTATTTTTTTGCTATGTGAATTCTTTTTCTCTTTCAAACTCAGTGTTTAAAGTTCTCAAATAATAATAAAAAGATTATCTTTAATAAAAAAACAACTATGGAAAATCAAAATCCTGAAAACCAATTAAACATTGAACTTTCTGAAGAAATTGCAGAAGGAATATATTCTAACCTTGCTATTATTACTCATTCGCCAACGGAGTTTGTGGTTGATTTTATTAAAGTAATGCCCGGTGTGCCTAAAGCAAAAGTAAAATCGCGTATTGTATTAACTCCTCAGCATGCTAAACGTTTAATGAAAGCATTAGCTGAAAATGTTCAAAAATTTGAACAAATGCATGGCAAAATAAAAGATAGCGAAATGAATGCCTTGCCTCTTAATTTTGGCGGTCCAACAGCTCAGGCTTAATTTTTAATTTAGGGCGTGCAGGTATAGAAAAATTATACTACCTTACACCGTCACGCTCTTAATTATAATCCTTTGTAAAATATAGGTAAAAGCATTTTTTTCATTGCAATCTTACGCGCAATTTAATTTAAACACTCATTAAAATTCAAATTCTTATAAAAGTCATTCGATGTAACTTTTATAGTTTATATAGGATTATTATCTCGAAGTTTTAGCAGACCTATCATACGGAATTATCAATAAAAATTTTAGAAAAAAACTCTAAATATTAATTGATTTCAAGCTCTTTACATTAATTAACATTTGGCATATTTATTGAGTTTAAACATTGCACTTATTGTTTTATTTTATTAACTTTGAATAAAAAATTGTTCCTATGAAAACATTATTTACAATTATTTTTTTAACCATATTCGGTTTAAATAATATAAATGCTGCAACTTTCTCAAGTGTTTCTTCTGGAATATGGAGTGCTCCTGCAACTTGGAATATTACCTTAGGAAGCGATGCAGATGGGATTCCAGATAAAGATGATGATGTAACAATTAATGGGGGGCATAATATATCTTTATCACTTTCATCTAATTCTGTTAAAAATCTAACAAATAATGGTTCATTAATTGGCAACTTAAAAAGTTTGAATTTTTATGGTAATTTTACTAATACAGGGACTGGAAATGGTACAGTTTTTTTTATTCAGACTCCATGTATATTTACTTCTTCTAACACATTTGCTGGTTGTTATTCAATTTTTGTTAATAGCACACTTACTATTTCTGCAGGGACTAGTATATCAACACCAAATACAATTTCCTTATATGCTGGTAAATCAGTTATAAATAATGGCAGTGTCTATATTGCTGGAGGAATTGTGATGAATGGAACTTGGACTAACCAACCTAACTCAACAGTTACAGTAAATGCAAATATTACAGGTAGTGGAGTATTAAATGCTATTAGTATTGGAAATTCAGTAAATTACAGGAACACTAACTGTAACAAAATTAAAGCTACAACCTATTACAACCTTAGTATAGTTGCTGCAAGTTCTACTACAAGAATTGCAGAGGGAAACATATCAGTTTTAAATAATTTCTCATTAGGTGCCGGAACTGTCAATAATTTTAGCTTAGCTAATTTTAGCTTAACAATAGGTGGAAATTGGATAAACAATGCAAATAAAACTATCCTCAATCAAGGACCAATTATTTTTAACGGTACTGGCATACAAACAATTACTCGATCAAGCAAAGAAGTAATTAATAATCTTATATTAAACGGAAGTGGTACAGTTTCATTAGGTACAAGTTTAGATGTTTCTCAAAACTTAACAATTAATAGCGGAACTTTTGATTTATCCGCTAGCAACTTTACGGTTAATGTTGCAGGAAACTTAAGTAATAATTCTACTATTAATCCAAGAAGTGGGTTGTTTAATTTTAATGGTGCGGCAGCTCAAACTATCTCTGGTTCAGCAGCAACAAATTTTTATGACGTTAAATCTGCTAATGCCGCTGGGGTTTCTGTTACAGGAACATCTGTTATTTCAAATATTTTAACCGTAAATTTGGGAGCTTTTGGAACTAGTGGTGCGGGAACTATCAAAATACCTGCAACTAGTCCAACAACTTACGGACGTATTGATAATGTAGCTGGATCATTAACAGGCACTGGATGGACCATTGAAAGCTACATAAATGGGCCTGCCACAAAAGGATGGCAATGGCTTTCAAGTCCCATTAATGGAAATACATTAGCAGATTGGGATAACGATCCAAGATTTTGGATGAGCGGTGTTGGAGGAGCTGATGGCAATTCAGGAACATTTAAATCTGTAAGAACTTATAATGAACCTACAAATACCAGAACTAATATCACTTCTACAACAACCGTTTTATCGGCATGTAAAGGTTATGAAATATATATGGCAGACAATTTAACTACAGGATTAACCTCACCATTAACATATAATAGTTTAGGAACTCCAAATTTTGGTAATAAATCAATAGCTATCTCTGCAGGGGGTGCTGGTAGCGGTTATAACCTTGTAGGTAACCCATATGCTTGTCCGATTACATATAGTGCTGTTGTAGCTGCTACTGGGATTATTGATCCAAGTTTTGTTATTTTACTTGAAAATGGTACTTACTCAACAGATCCAAACGGAGGAATTATTGCCCCAAACCAAGGCTTTATGTGTATTGCTAATTCTGCAGGAAGTATTAACTTTACTGAGGCTTGTAAGAATACTAGCTCCTTACCTAATATTTTAAGAACAGCCCCTAAAAATAACTCTATAATTTTTAATGTTTATAATGACATTAATGGTCTTGGTGGGCAAACAACCATAGAGTTTTCAGAAAATGCGGCTGATGTTTTTGAACAAAATAAAGATTTGTCTTTTTTAGCTTCTCCATATGATGATGCTGACAATATTTGGACCAACACATTCGACAATAAGCCTATGTTAAGAAACGCACTTTATGCTAATGATACTGAAAAAAACTTACCATTAACAGTAAAAAGTGGTGTTTATGGAATGCATACTATTTCCGTTAAAGGACTAGGAAGTCTAACTAACTATAATTCTGTAATAATAGAGGATTTAACTACTGGAAAAAAAATTGATTTGGTTAAAGAACAAAACTATAGTTTTAATGCCGAAGAGATTGGCAAAGAATATAATTTTGTTGTTCATTTCTCTAAAAACAATCAGTCAGATTCTCCAAAATCAATAATAACTTCAAATACACTTAATGAAAATACAAGTGTATACAATACTCCTTCTAATGTGGTTATTAAATTTGATATGCCTGAAGAAACACCGGTTACTATTTCAGTATACAATTTAACTGGTCAGCAGGTTATTAAAACAATGAATTTAAATGTAGTCAGTGATAGAATTGCCTTACCGTTGCAAAAAGAAAATGGAATGTATTTATTAATTATACAATCAAAAGATCAAAAAATATCCAGAAAAATTATTTTCTAGAGTTCAATAATATAGTTTAAAAGAGCGATTGGGTATCGCTCTTTTTTTCTTAAAATGAAAATTATTTATAATAATGACTTTAATTTAATTTTTGATTTTCTTATGCACTTAAGCTAATATTAACTTCAAATAAAAGAAACAAAATGAACGAAAGGCTAACACCAAATTGTATAGCACACGCATCAGTAATACTGTTTAAAAAATTGTAGTTCATTCCTTTATACCAATTTTTTATTTACCTTAAGTATAAAACTACACATGCATTTTATACTGATGGAATGACTAAAAAAAGGTAATGTAATGAACTATTACTATTCCAATATTTTATTTGAACTAAATTGATGGGAAACTTTATAATTTATATAGGATACTGAATTGAAATAATACAGCATAATAAAAAAAGGAAAGCCATTTAAGAAGTAATGTCCTTGTCTGAATAAATTCAATAAAATCATAATTAATATTGCGTTACTAATGAGCCAATGAAAGCTTATAAAATTGGGATCTCGCTTAACATAACATTTAATAATTATAATTAAAAAAATACCTAATCCAAACAATCCTGTTTCTGACATTAATCGTAAAAACATAGAATTAGCATCTGCTGAATTTAAATTAAAGCCCCACTGAACAATATCTTTGGCAATAGAGTATCGATCAAAGGCTGTAGGATGTGAACCAACTCCTGTTCCAAATAAAAAATTGGTCTTAAAGTTTTCAGTTGCAACTTTATAATTATTATATAAGATGAATGATGATCCATGTGTTTTACCAAGTTCAAATTCTTCTTCATTTATAAATAAACCTACAGTACTATCCAATCGTTCTCTAAACTCACTCACATTATTATATAAAAAATTAAATGATAAAATAACTATTGGAATTAAAATTATAATGTATCTAACTAATCCAAAACTGATAGCTAAAAAAACAAATGCTAAAAAAACACCCAACTGCCCTAAACCAGAGAAAGATAGTAAATAAACAACTATTACAATAATGCTTTGCAAACGAGATAAGCCGTAAGTTTCTTTACGAATTAAATTATATAAGGCAACAAAAAAAGCCGCTGATATTACAGCTCCCAAATGAGTAGGTTCTGCAAAAACAGAATTAACCCGAATGCCGAAATTTCCACCTGTAATAACTCCCCACTTATTAAAAATATTAAAAAAACGGTATCCGCTAACAAACCTAATTTGAAAACTAACAAATTGAAAAATTCCTAATAATGAGGCAAAATAAGCTCCTTTTAAATACCATTTAAACAATTGCTCTATATCGTAATTCAACTCTAAAACTACATAATAATAAAAAAAATAAGACAAAAAAAGGCCCAAGAAAACTTTAAAAAACTGACCAGAAGTATTATTCCCAAAAAAAACATGAACTAAACCTGTGACAAAAAGGATAAGAAATATAAAAAACATGCTACGGTTAAACCCGAAACGAAATATAAAACCTGGCAAAAGAAAAATATATATTAGGTAACCAAAGTAAAACTCAAAAGGCTCTTTAAAAAAAACGAAGGAATTAATAAAAATAGACAGATAAATAAATAAAACTATCCAAAAATTCTTTCTATTTTGCTGTAAATATGGGATCTGTTCAATCATTTAATAATAATAACAAACTCTATTTTAAATTTAAGCAAAAATAATCATTTAAACCCAGCGCTAAGCTGTTTAATAAAAATGATACTTTTGTAAAATTCAAGTTACATTGTACCGTTTAATAACACATAATGATAATAGTAACCGAAAAGCGAATCTATTTTTCAGGAATTAACTCTCTTCGTTTTATAGCAGCATTAGCTGTTATCGTTACGCATATTGAATTGCTTAAGGGGGTATTTGGATTTAAAAATTATTGGAAAAATCCAATCATTTTCAATTTAGGGGGAATGGGAGTGTATTTTTTCTTTGTATTAAGTGGATTTTTAATAACCTACCTATTGTTAGTTGAAAAAGAAAAATATCATCATATTAAAATTAAAGACTTTTACATTAGAAGGATATTGAGAATTTGGCCACTCTATTATTTAATTGTTATTATTGGGTTTTTTATTCTACCAAAATTCGAAATTTTTCATATTTCGTATTTACAAGATAGTTTCACTGAAAACTTCAATAATAATCTCATTTTATATATCCTTATTTTACCTAATGTTGCTTTTTCATTATTCCCTGCAGTTTCAAATATTGGTCAGGCATGGTCAATTGGGGTTGAAGAACAATTTTACCTCGCTTGGCCATGGATCATATCTAAAAGTAAAAACATATTAAAAACATTACTTGTTATTATTATAAGTTTATTTTTAATAAAAGTAGGAGTTCTTGTATTAGGAAAATTCTTTAATGAATCAACATGGTATAAACCTCTTAAATTGTTAGTTGCTATGTCAAAATTTGAGTGTATGGCTATTGGTGGAATTGGCGCTTTCTTTTTGTTTTCAAAAAGTAACCTTCTAAAACTATTCTATAATAGATATATATTACTACTATCTATTATAAGTATTCCTTTATTAATTTATATCACACCAAACTTTTTACAGGATGGTATTCATATTGTTTATTCTATCCTTTTTTTAACTATAATTCTTAATGTTTCTGATAATACACTAAAGTTTAATTTTGAAAATAAATTGTTGAACTACTTAGGTAAAATTTCTTATGGCATCTATATGTATCATTTTATGATAATACCTGCCGTGCTGTATATGATTAAAAACTATTTTAATTTACAATCAGAAGTGGCTATAAACGGGTTAGCATATTCATCTGTAATTATATTAACCATTTGCATTTCCGGAATATCATATCGTTTTATAGAACGCCCATTCATAAATTTAAAATCCAAATTCTCCACTATAAAATCTGGGGGATAAATTATTAGGCTTAGAAATGTATAACAAAAAAGTCATTTTTTCGTTTTTTAAAAATTCATTATTAATTGCTATATTTTAATAATCTTATATATTCTTTGATAAAATACTTTTTAGTGAAGAACCCTAGAGCCAAATCACTATTCTTATTTTTCGAGTATACATCTATTTTGTGTGGATTAATAAATTGACTGAATAAATATCCACAATTTTTATCTTCTACAAACTTACTATAATCTCCTAATTTATCAGATATAATAACTTGTAAGCCACAGGCTAAATACTCTGCAAACTTAACAGGCGATGCAACTAAATTGGTAGTACTTTCCTCTCTGATTAATAAACCGTAATCTGCTGCTAATAAAAATTCCGGAACTTCATTAGCATTAACTTTTCTACAAATAATTTGTTCTTTAAACTCTTTTTTAAGTTTAGTGATATTTGAATCTTCCTCTGACAAAAACAATAATTTAATATCTAAATCCACCTTCAGTATTTTCTTCATAAATTCATAAAGCAAATTAAAAGATTGCCAACCAGCAATCGATCCTGAGTAAACAAATAAAATATCATCTTTATTAACTCCAATTTGATCTCTAGAAATTTGAATTGATTGAGCATTAATAAGCACATTTTCAAATACTTTATTTAGTGTACAGGGTATTATAACATGCTCTTGTTTAATATAATTAAAATTTACTTTCCAATAATCAACTAAAGCATACGAAACAGAAATTCTGAAATCTGAATCTAAAACGGCCGATTTCTCAAGATCACGAATAGTTGATAATAAAATATAATTAGCTACAACTTTATATTCTTTCCATTCCGCTTCAATTGCTCCTCTTCCATCATAAATAACAGTCTTTACCATTTTAATTTTCCGCAAAAGCAATCCTAAATGCGTTGCCAAAACACTACGGCCAATTATGCAATTGGGACGAAAGATTAAAGTAACTATCAATAATAAAAAAACATTAAACCGCCATCTATGAAAGCCTGGAAACATAGGTAAAACTAAAGCGTCAGATTTTTCAATTATAATTTTGCGACGATTAGTAAAGAAATTTCGAAAGGATATAAATGAAATTAACTTCATATTTCCATTTAGATCAGCATTTAAAAATCTAACAGTATCTATTACCTGACTAGAAAAAATGCCGGAAGGCAAATCATTATAAGTTACATAAAAAATCAATTTAATTTGGATATAAATTCAAGAATTCTTTCCGTTGATTTTCCATCCCAAAATTTTGGGACTATGCCTTTTTTATAATTACCGCATTCTATTTGAGAAATATAACTCTTAATAACTTCCAATTCAAAAGGAACTAATGTATTAGTTCCTTCTGTAACAGTAACAGGCCGCTCGGTATTAGGACGAAGTGTTAAACAAGGAATTCCCACAAATGTTGATTCCTCCTGTATTCCTCCACTATCCGTCAAAATAAATTTGCTGTACTTAATTAATTTTTGAAAAGCGAAATAACCCAGCGGCTCCACTAAAACTAAATTAGAATTATTTATTAATGATTCCTTCAATCCAAAATCTTCCAGTTTTTTAAGCGTACGTGGGTGAATAGGGAATATAATTTTATATTTTTTTGTAATGTATTCTATCAGATCTTTTAGCTTTAATAATCCTTGTTTATCATCAACGGTTGCTGGGCGATGCATGGTCATTAAAACAAATTCTTTTTCATTTAGTTCTAATTCTTTTAAAATAGTTGATTGTTCTATTTGAACAGTAAAAGCAACTAGTGTATCAATCATGGTATTTCCCGAAAACAGAATGCATTCTTCTGCAATTTGTTCTTGTTTTAAATGCTCGTAACCGCTTGGTTCAGTTACAAAAAACAAATCAGTTAATTTATCAGTAACAATGCGATTATGCTCTTCGGGCATTGTGTTATCAAAACTACGCAATCCACTTTCGAGATGTGCCAATTTAATACCCATTTTATTAGCTGTTAATGCAGCAGCTAGTGTTGAATTTACATCACCAACCACAATCATTAATTCTGGTTTAAATTCATGATTCATCAATTGCTCCAACTTCAACATTATTTCAGCAATCTGCGAATTAGGCGAACCTTGTTTAATATTAAGAAAATAATCAGGTGATAATTCAAATTGTTTAAAAAACACATCAGCCATTTTATCATCATAATGTTGTCCTGTATGAACAATTTTTAAATCAATGTTTTTATACTTAGCGGCCAATTTTTTAAACAGCGTTACTTTTATAAAATTAGGACGGGTACCTACTACTATTAGTATTTTATTTAACATAAATATTTTTTAAAAGAAAATTTAAAATGATGAACGCTTTTAATCCAAAAAATTTAATTACAAATACTTTTACTTTACTAAAACCAAATTGATTTGAGGAAATCCAATCATTTTTAATATACATATTATAATATTTTAAAGCAATTTTTAAATCATATTTTGCTAAAATTAATACAGAAACCATTAAAAAATCAAGCAAATATTGCAAGTTGTTATGATAGTCATTTAAACTATGTGCCCTAAAATTTTCCAAGTATTTTACTCTAATATCAATATACTGCTCCCATTTTTTAATTGGGTTACTTTGAGAAATTTGACCACTCTCTCTTTGTCTCACAATTGTTTTTGGCTCTAAATCCAATACATATTTATGATTTTTTAAAATTAACCTAAGCATTAAATCAGTTTCTTGAGAACTATTAAGACTCTCATTCCAACCTCCAATTTGTAATAAAGAATTTCTATTCCATAAATTAGAACTAGTAATACCACATTGATTTATAAATGGAGAAACAAATTTATTAAATGTACTAACTTGAACAATTACATCATTTCCGTCTAAAAACTTTTTTACATAGGCTCCGGCAACAAAGCCAAATAAATTACCAGCAGATTGAACTAAACTAATCTGATGCTCAATTTTTTTTGGCTCAATTAAATCATCCGCATCTAAAAACTGTATCCATTCACCCTTTGCCATATTAAGCCCTTTATTTCGGGCGGCATTAGCCCCTTTCTTAATTTCCTTTTCTATAAAAATATTGGGGTACTTATCTTTCAACTCTAAAAGAGTATCCCAAGTATTGTCAGTTGAATTATTATCTAAACAAATAATCTCTATTTCTTGGTGAGTTTGTGAAACAACAGATTCAATACATTCAGTAATAAAATGTTCAACATTAAAGCAAGGTATTACAATAGAAACAAGCACTATATAAAAAAGATATTTTTCTTAATAAACTTCAACCAATTATAAAACCAATAAAATTTACTTAAATATAGTTTTGTTTTAAAATACTGATTGGATATTTTTTTTAAATCATAATAAAAAAAATATTTCTTTGATAAATTTATCCAAGGACCGTATCCTTTTAAGTACTTTAAATGAGTTCCCCAATCAATTTTGCCTTTCAAATTACTATTA
>JBILOV010000293.1:0-2778 GCA_044374335.1 Bacteroidia bacterium
TTTTAACGAGTTTTCGGTATATATACCTTTCCTAGCAAAATTTATAGCACTTTTATCAATATCAGAAGCAAATATCGTTACTTTAATAAATTGTTTATTTTTTTCAAGTGCTTCTTTAAATAGTATAGCAAGTGAATAGGCTTCTTCTCCCGTTGAACATGCGCAAACCCATACCCGAATTTCTTTTTTTTCAATACAATTTTTTATCAAAAAAGGAATCGCATTTTTTTCTATACTTTTAAAAACTTGGGTATCTCTAAAAAATGTTGTAACACCTATTAAAAAATCTTTATATAGTTTTTCAATCTCTGTTTGATTAGTTTGAAGGAAAGTTATATAATCTTCTATATCTTCAATTTGATTGAGTGTTGTTCTTTTATGTATTCTGCGAATAATTGTATTTGTTTTGTAATTAGAAAAATCATAACCCGTTTTATTACGTATTAGATTCAATATTTTCTTTAACTGACTCTCTGATGGAAGTGTTGATTTTGTAGCTGTAAGACTAATTTCTTTTTTTATATTTTTGGTAATGTTGATTAATTGCAGAGGCATTTTTTCAGGAACTAATATATAGTCAGCAACTTTAGCTTTTATAGCACTTTGTGGCATTCCTGAATATGATGCAGATAAAGGATCTTGCACAATTGTTAAACCACCTTCCGCTTTTATATCTTTTAATCCTTGCGTTCCATCATTGCCTGTGCCGGAAAGTACAATACCAATTGCCTTTTCTTTGCAATGTTTTGCTAATGATTGAAAAAAGGAATCAATATTTCTTTTTTTTATTTGTGGTTCCTTTGGTTCTGATAATTTTAAAGTTTCGTGAAATATGCTTAAATCTTTGTTGGATGGTATAATATAAATGCAGTTAGGTTGAATTTTTATTCCATTGGTAATCTCTTCTGTTTTCATTTTTGTATGCTCGGCTATAAGTTCAGTTAATAAACTTTTACGAGTAGGGTCAAGATGCTGCACAACAATAAATGCCATTCCGCTATTAGGAGTTGTGTTATTAAAAAAAACTTTTAATGCTTCTAACCCTCCGGCAGAGGCTCCTATGCCAACAATAAAAAAGTCGGACTTAGGACTTTTTAAATTTTTAGCAGCCTTATTTGTTTTTTTAATAAGACTATTTTTTAAAATAACTTTTTTCACCTATAAACTATTAAAAATTTTAATTCTTTTAATTTTTATATTAAACATATTTATATGTAAATATAATTTTTATATTAATTTACTTCCACTAATTATATATGATTTTTATCACAGGTGTTAGTTGCATCAATCATATTTCCTATTGTTTGTATTGAATAACTTTAATAATTAGTATTCAATATTTTTTTAAAATAACAATTTATTAGCTTATGTGTTTTTCGGCAAGTGCAAGTTTTGGAGCAGGAATTATTATTTCAACAATTGGTTTTATGTCATTAAAAAAGGTTCAAACACCCTTGCAATATTTTTTCGCAGCAATACCATTATTTTTTGCCATACAACAAATCTCTGAAGGTTTTTTGTGGCTAGCTCTTTCCGATTCGAGTTATGCTTCAATGGAAAGGATTACAACTTATACTTTTCTTTTTTTTGCGCAAATAGTTTGGCCTTTTTGGATTCCTTTTTCAATTTTACTTCTTGAAAAAGAATTTAAAAATAAAAATATTTTAAAAGTTTTACTTGCAATTGGCACTGTAGTATCTATTTATTTAGCTTATTGTTTAATAACTTATAATGTACAAGCTAAAATTATTGGTCGTCATATTTCATATATACAAGATTATCCGGTTTTCTTTAACAGGTATAGTGGTGTGTTATATGTTTTAGCTACTGTATTACCTCCCTATTTTTCTAGTATTAAAAAGGTTTGGATTTTAAGTGTAGCAATTTTTATTTCATATGTTATTACAACAATATTGTATAACGATTATATAGTTTCTGTTTGGTGCTTTTTTGCTTCTATTATCAGCACTTTAATTTTAGTTTTGATACAGGGAATGAACTTTGCTCATAAAGAGGAACCAATATTAAATCAATCTTGATATATATCATTTTAGTATCTTCAATTTCTCATTTATAGAGCGTTGTTGTTATTATAGTTTTGAATAATTAATTTTTAACTTAATAAAATAATAACATGAAAACAGACATTGAAATTCAGAAAGACGTATTAGATGAACTTAAATGGGAGCCGTATCTAAATGCAACAGAAATTGGAGTAGCTGTAAAAAACGGTATCGTTACTTTATCAGGAACCGTTAATTCTTATTTAAAGAAAACGCGAGCTGAAAAAGCGGCTAAACGCGTATCGGGTGTAAAAGCAGTTGCTGAAGATATTGAAGTTAAATATGCGGATAGTCTTTTAAAAAATGACACTGAGATTGCTGAAACTATTTTAAGCGCTTTAAAATGGCATAGTGCAATAAATGAAGAGAAAATTAAAGTTAAAGTGGAAGATGGTGTTGTTACACTTGATGGTGAAGTGGATTGGGAGTTTCAAAGAAATTCGGCAGTAATGCAAATTGAAAATCTTATTGGAGTTAAAAGAATTGTAAATAATATTACAATCAAATCCGGAATTGTTCCTAAGGAATTAAAACAAAAGGTAAACTCTGCTTTTCACAGAAGCGCAACAATTGACGCTGAAAAAATTAATATTGAGGTTACTGGAAGTAAAGTTGTTTTGACTGGTAAAGTTAGATCTTGGGCCGAAAAAAATGACGCTGAAAATGCCGTTTGGGCAGCTCAAGGTGTAAATAAGGTCGAAAATAATTTAGAAAT
>JBILOV010000292.1:0-2778 GCA_044374335.1 Bacteroidia bacterium
TTTTACACTGGAAGGAGTTTATCCAAGTTCTTCTATAATTTATTTTTATTCGTTTGATATTGGCTAGCGGTTAATAATACTTTATTCAATTAATAATTTATACTATAATTACCATTTAGTTTTAGAAAAATTACTTTAATTTTTCATTCTAATAATTCTCTTCAACTTTATTTTTATTAATAGCCAATTCGAAGGGATAAATGTTTTAAATATTGGAAACGTATTACTAATCAAATAATAAATAGTTTAAAATTTGTCAAAAATTATCTTAACCATATTTTATAAATACTTTTTGATTAAATTTGTTTAAAAGATTAGACGATGAAAAAAATATACTACTTATTATTTATGGCTGCTGCCCTTGCAATTACATCATGCGCCTCTGACGATAAGGATGAACCAAGCCCTTCAACTGATATTAGAGATAATTTTGTGGCTTATTGGAATGTTATCGAAAATAGTTCAGTTATAGGCGGTGCAAATTCATTTGTAGTTAATATTACAAAATCCACTACAAATTCAAATGAAATAGTACTTAATAATTTTTCCGGTCTTCCAGTTTCAGCAAGGGCATCTGTGAGCAATAATAATATTACAATACCTTATCAACAATTGGGCACCATAGGTTTTACACAAGGTTCAGGAACTTTAACAAACGCTACTACTATTTCACTAAGTTATACAAATACAATTGGTTCTACTGCTGCAGATAATTGCACTGCCATTTACACAAAGCAATAGTCCCATTTTTAGGCCAAATCTAACCACTTACCAACTCAATATAGCCACATCTCAAATGGATGTGGTTTTTTGTTTGTTTGTAATTTAATTTTACAATAGCAAACATATCTTATTCGCGATAATGATTTGTTTTGTAAACAAATGAATTATAAATCTTTAAAAATTTATGTTATGAATATCTTAGGAAATAACTCAAGTAAACTAAATGAAGTGATTTTTGAAAACAAGAATAAAAATTACGGCGCATATGCCATTAGATCAAGTTATAATGATTCATTAAAAAAATCATTAATTTATTTATGCAGTATTGTATTTCTATTATTTGGTTCTGTCATTATTTCGAACAAAATGAATGGAGTAGCGGTAAATGAAATTCCATTAACGTTTGAAGATCCGAAAATCGATTTATTGGTTTATACAACTGAAGTTGATATGACTCCTCCTGTATTGGAACCTCATAAAAATGTTTCTGTAGCAACTGCACCAAAAGGAACTATTGGCACAACTGTTACCGACGATGTTATTGAAACAAATACAGTAAGTTTAACTACTTTAGTTAGTGGAACAGGTTCACCAACAGCTACTGGAGTGTCTAATATTGGAACAGAAACTTCAACAGTAACAACAATAACAATTGCTAATTCGCTACCTGCAGTTATTAATGAGCCGGTTTCAATTGCAGATGAAATGCCTGAATTTGAAGGAGGTGCAGTTGGTTTGATGAGGTATGTTGGGCAAAATATTACTTACCCTGAACTGGCTAAAATAATTAATAAAGAAGGTACGGTTTATGTTTCCTTTGTAGTAAATGAGTTAGGGTTTGTAGAAAATGCAAAAGTGATGCGTGGAATTGGTTATGGTTGCGATGAAGAAGTTTTAAGAGTGGTAAGTAAAATGCCAAGATGGAAAAAAGTTGGCAAAAATGGCGGTCATCCCGTAAAGGTAAGATATAATATTCCGGTATCGTTTCGTTTAAAATAAGTAAATAAAAAGCTCCAATCAAACATGTTGATTGGAGCTTTTTATTTATTTAAAAAAATCTATTAATCGTTCGGAGCTTCTTTTGCAACTATTTTTTTAGCAGAATCAAACATTTTTTGAATCTCGTCTTTACTCAAAGGCACACCATCTGCAGGAACAATATCTTCAAAAACATATGTATTTTTTCCAATTTTTTGAATTGAATAAAAATGATATTCTGGCTTAGTAATTTCGCTTTCCCACATAATTGTCAATGGCTCATTAACTACGAAAGATTTAAAAATATTAATATCATTAGATTTAATATCACTTTTTTTTAATTCAATATCTCCTGGGTCTTCAGTAATTGATAGTTGGAATCCTTTTCCCATTTTAATTTCTAAAGCTCCCCAACTTTGTTCAACTATTTCTAATTTTGCTGTTGTTGTATCTGGAACAAAAATGGAAAACTGTTTGCCGAATTTACTCAAGTCTAAAGTAATCATTCCCGCAGGAACCTCCATGTTTTTTTGAGATTCGTCACCGCCACAAGATATAATGGTAATAGATAATGTTAATACTGAAATAAGTGTAAGTAATTTTTTCATAGATAAAATTATTGTTTTTTAGTTATATGGGTAGCCAGTTTATTTTTTCTCGATAGCTATCGGGAGGTGTTTTTGTTTCGGCAAACATAGCTATATAAATATTAATTTTTTGAAACAGAATAATCGGATTACTATTTTTATCGAACAAATATAATGTATAGAGGCGTTTTATTAAAACATAAATGCCACTATTTTAGTAGTGGCATTTATGTTTTAGTATTTAGTTTAAAATAAAACTTGAAATGTTTTTTAAATAAAAAACCCCGCTAGTGCGGGGTTTTTATTACTTTTTCTTAGCTGCTGCTTTTTTAGGAGCTGCTTTTTTTGCTGCTACTTTTTTAGGAGCTGCTTTTTTTGCTGCTACTTTTTTAACTGCTGCTTTTTTAGGAGCTGCTTTTTTTACTGCTTTTTTTGCTGCTGCTTTTTTAGGAGCTGCTTTTTTTACTGCTTTCTTAGGAGCTGCTTTTTT
>JBILOV010000057.1:0-10744 GCA_044374335.1 Bacteroidia bacterium
CATTGTAGTAACAGATCAATGTTTATATACAGATTCTTTAGTAATTGATATTAATAGTGTTGATTGCAACATTTTGGCTCCTAATGTTGTTACTCCTAACGGAGATGGTATAAATGATTTTTTTAGAATTAATGGCTTGGAAAATTTTCCCGGCTCGTCGTTAAGTGTGTTTAGTAGGTGGGGCAATAAACTATATAATAGTGATGATTATAAAAACGACTGGTCACCAAATGTAATTGATGGAACATACTTTTATGTTCTCAATGTATCTGATGGAAGAAAATTGAATGGATTTTTCCAAGTATTTAAAGATTAAGAGCGATTCAGAGAATTAAAACATATTTATTTATCTTGTTTTTTTTGCTATTTAAAATAGCAGCTGCAACACACATTGTGGGTGGTGAAATTTACTATGATAATTTAGGTGGAAATAATTACAAAATCCGCATGAAGGTTTATAGAGATTGCTTGAATGGAATTCCGCCATTTGATAATCCAGCGTTTTTTACAATTTTTAATGGGTCAGGAAATGTAGTCACAACATTAGAAGTAGCATATTCAAGCTTTATAACCGTTCCTCCAACAAATAATAGCCCATGTGCGCCAACTTCGGCGGGTAATGCCTGTGTGGAAGAAGCTATATATGAGACTATTGTAAATCTTCCACCGCTTATTGGTGGCTATTATATTGCTTATCAAAGATGCTGCAGAAATGGGACCATTCTAAATCTTATAAATCCTGGTGCTGTTGGCGCAACCTATTGGGAACATATTCCAGGACCAGAAGTAGTAGCGGTAAATAGTAGTCCAAGATTTTCAAATAGGCCTCCAATATATATTTGTAACGGAATCCCAATTGGCTTTAATCATGTAGCAACTGACCCAGATGGTGATTCTCTAGTATATAGCCTATGCACACCATTTAACGGATTAGATGGTTGCTGTCCTATTGTTTCAAATCCTTCAAACCCACCAAATACAGGAAGTCCTCAATGTTTTAATCCTCCAACATCCTGTCCAACAGTAAATACAGCACCTCCCTATATTAGTGTTCCCTTTGTTTCGCCTTATTCATCAAGTTATCCAATGTCATCTAGTCCGGCAATTAACATTGATTCAAATACAGGGTATTTAGATGGCGTACCTAATATTATTGGCCAATGGGTGGTTGGTGTTTGTGTAAGCGAATATCGGAATGGGCAACTAATTGGTGTTCATCACCGTGATTTTCAATTTAATGTTATTAATTGTCCTTTTGTTGTTTCAGCAGATATTATTTCACAAACCACAACCAATAACGGTCAAGGAACTGGGTACTGTAATGGCTTTACAATTTCCTATTCTAACAATAGCTTTAATGGAAGTGTCTATCATTGGGATTTTGGCGACCCAAATACATTAGCAGACACATCAAATGTTTATAATCCAACATATACATTTCCTGCGCCTGGCGATTATACGGTAACGCTTTATGTTAATCCAAACACGTCTTGTGGTGACACTGCCATTGAGGTTTTTCACGTACATCCTTTGCTATCTCCAGATTATATTGCGCCAAATGCTCAGTGTTTAAATGGGAACAATTTTAATTTTAATGGCACAGGCTTGTTCCAAGGTAACGGCACGTTTAATTGGAACTTCGGGGTCAATGCCAATCCTCAAACTGCAAATACCTTAACCGTTAACAATGTATCCTTTAGCGCGCCAGGAATTTATCCTGTAATATTTACCGTTAATGAAAACGGCTGCTCAGCTTCTTCAACAAAAACCATTGAAGTATTTGAAAACCCAAATGCATCGATAGGTAACTTTCCTTCCATAGGTTGCGACCCATTAACTGTTAATTTTAATAATACAAGCACTGCTGGCACTCCTATGACTTATTTGTGGACATTTAGCGATGGCACAACTTCAAATCTTCAAAATCCTACTCATATTTTTTCTCCAGCAGGTATTTATAGTTTTTCATTAAGTGTTATGACTAACCAAAATTGCATTGATACAAGTCAGATTATAGTTGCAAATACAATTATTGTAAATCAAGCCCCCGTAGCTGCTTTTAATTATTTATCCGCCACCGGTTTATGTTTTAACTTAAACAACTTTACATTTACAAGTGTAAGTTCATTTCAAGGCACAACAGGAACGCTATTATGGGATTTTGGCACAAACGCATCTACTCAACAATCAACTAATCAATCTGTTTCAAATATATCATATAACGCTACTGGAATTTATCCTGTAACATTAATAGCAACTGAAAACGGTTGCAAGGATACCGTTATTCAAAACATTGAATTATATGAAAACCCACAAGTATCTATAAATCCGATTACTTCGCTTGGATGTGATCCGCTTGAAGTACAATTTTCAAGTACAAGTTCATCTGCGTCCGCCATCAATTACCTTTGGAGCTTTAGCGACGGAGCAACATCTACAGAATCAAATCCTAAACATGTTTTTAGTCCGCCTGGTATTTACACATTTTCGCTTAGTATTTCAACCAATAGCCAGTGCGTTGATGTTACTCAGTTTTCAACAGTTTCTACTATTACTGTTAACCCTTCGCCAATAGCTAACTTTACAGCTACTCCAATTGTCACAACTATTTTTGATCCTACTATTTTCTTCTATAACACTTCTAATTCTAATGATATAGTAAGTTGGAATTATAACTTTGATGATGGAATTACTTCTGCAGAAGTTAATCCAACCCATACCTATTTAACATGGGGTGATTATAATGTTACACAAACAGTAACAAATATTTATGCTTGCTCGCATTCTGTAAACCTGTTAGTTAAAATCATTCCTGAATTTAGATTTTGGATACCTAATGCTTTTACTCCAGGAAACAAAGACAATTTAAATGATGTTTTTAAACCGATTGTCATTGGAGTTGAGAATTATAGTTTTATGATATTTAATAGATGGGGAGAATTAATTTATAAAACAAATGATACTGAGTCTGGATGGAACGGAACATACAAAAACAAGCCTTGTACTGATGATGTTTATGTTTGGAAATGTGATTTTAAAAATATAGTTTCTCAAGAAGATGAGTTTCACGTAGGACATGTTACATTAGTTAGATAAAAGTTAATAAGCACTTGTTAATAATCATATTTACTTTTTATGTTTAATTATTAAAAATTACTTTCATTTGTTAGGTGAATCCACTAGTAACAAAAATAAGAGATAAACATGCCCTTTGGTACAAAGGAATAGTGTTTGTGTTTTGTGTTATACTGTGTACTTATCTTTTACCAAAACACCCCTTCGTTGAAATACCTCGCATAACTGTTGGTGCTATTTGGCTAAATGATGATTTAATTGCGCCTTTTGATTTCTTAATTAAAAAATCTAATAGTGAATTAACTTTAGAAAAAAAAGAGTCGACAAAAACAATAGCTTATTTTAAAAAAACACCAATTTCTCCAAGTGAGCTCCTATCAAATTTTACACAATTAAATTTAAAAGAAAAGGTAAATATTACAGCTTGTCTGGATAGCGTATATCGTGTTGGTGTATATTTTTCTTCGCCACATATTTCTTTACCCGATTCGCTCATGTATGTTGTTAGTGACAATGAAGTTACCCTAACTCAAAAGGCAAAATTGTTTAGTAAAGAAAAAGTAAAATTGTTTCTTTTAAAAAACATGCATGATGAGTCATTAGTAAATATAATTGTATCAAAGCTATTACCAAATGTTATTTACGATGAGCTACTTTCAATCGAATTAGCTGCATATGAAAAGAAAACAGATAATGTTTACAAATCTAAAATTAAGAAAGGAGAAGTATTACTTCATAAAAATGAAATTATAACAGAAGAGCATAGTATTGTTTTAAACAGTTATAATGATGAGATAACTGAGCAAAAAAAACAAGCTCCATTATATTCTATAGTTGCCGGCCAACTTTTGGCATGTGTATTAGTTTTAGGAATTATGATGTTGTTTTTAGCCTTTTTCAGAAAAACAATTTTTAGTCAAAATTCTCAAGTCACATTTATATTTCTAATTATTACCCTTGTAGTTGTTATAACAAGCATAGTGGCCAAATATAACATTAACTATATATATGCAGTTCCATTTTGTTTAGTGCCAATATTAATTAGGGTGTTTTTTGACAGTAGAACTTCGCTATTTAATTTTTTAAATATCATTTTAATTTGTGCACTTTTTACTCCAGATAAATTTGAATTTGTGTTCATACAATTAATAGCTGGTATTGGCACTATATTTAGTGTGGCCGATATGGGTAAACGCTCCAAATTATTTATTTCAGCCTTACTTACTTTTGTGTTTTATATATTAACATATGCGGCTTATCATTTATTTAATAATACACCACAAGCCGTTGGGGATATTCAAAATTACATTCCGTTTTTAATAAGTAGTGTGTGCGTATTATTTTCGTTTCCTTTAATTTATCTATTTGAAAAATTATTTGGTTTTACTTCTGATTTTACTTTATTAGAACTATGCGATTTGAATTCACCATTATTAAGGCAATTATCACAAAAGATTCCCGGCACCTTTCAGCATTCTTTACAAGTTGCAAATTTGGCCGAAGAAGCCTGTTATAAAATTGGTGGCAATGCGCTATTGGTTAGAACGGGTGCTATGTACCACGATATTGGAAAAATGAACAACCCTCGCTTCTTCACAGAAAACCAAGTAGGAGAAGTAAGCCCACATGAAGATTTATCATCCGAAGAAAGTGCCCAAATTATTATTGATCATGTTATTAAAGGTGTTGAATTTGCAAAAGAAAATAAATTACCAGAAACGGTTATTGATTTTATTCGCACACATCACGGAACAACGACTACGCGTTATTTTTTACACAACTATAAAAAAGAGCACCTAGGAGAAATAATTAATGAAGATTTGTTTAGATATCCAGGCCCCATTCCTTTTAGTAAAGAAACAGCTATTTTAATGATGGCAGATGGTGTGGAAGCGTCATCCCGTAGTTTAAAAAAATATGATGCAATAGCTATTGATGAATTAGTTGACCGAATCATTAATCACCAAATTAATGAAAATCAATTTATAAATGCAGACATTACATTTAAAGATATTAATCAAATAAAAAAGATATTTAAAAAACGATTAATGAATATTTATCACGTAAGGATTGAATATCCTAGATAAATTTTTATTCAGAATTAGTATATTTTAAAGCCCTCAATAGCAAAAGTTGTTTAATAGTAGGCTTATTACTTTTTGTTTTTAATTGCCCACTCCTTAGCAAAGTAGGTTAAAATAACAGAAGCCCCAGCACGTTTTATACTTAATAAAATTTCATCGCGCACTCTGTCGCCATCAATCCAACCTTTAGCTGCTGCTGCTTTAACCATGGCATATTCACCACTGACATTATAAGCCGCAATTGGCAAATCAAAATTGGTACTTAAATCTTTTATAATATCTAAGTAAGATAAGGCTGGTTTTACCATTAAAAAGTCAGCTCCTTCTTCTAAATCTAACTGAGCCTCAATCATGGCTTCTTTACTATTTGCCGGATTCATTTGATAGGTTTTTTTATCCCCAAATTTTGGAGCACTATCTAACGCATCTCTAAACGGACCATAAAAGGCACTTGCATATTTAGCTGTGTAACTCATAATAGATACATTTGTAAATCCTGCATCATCTAGTGAATCTCTAAGATAACCAACACGCCCATCCATCATATCACTCGGCCCTATAATATCAATGCCACACTCCGCTTGTGCAACGGCCATCTTCGCTAAAATCTCTAATGTTTCATCATTCACAATTTCTCCGTTTTTCACTAAGCCATCATGACCATCACTACTGTATGGATCCATTGCTACATCAGTCATAATGCACGCTTCCGGAAACTTCTTTTTAATAAGAGTTAATGTTTTTAAGTACAAACTATTTTTGTTATAACTTTCTGTTGCTGTTTTATCTTTAAACTTGTCGGTTAAACTTGGAAATACATCAAAGGTGGTGATGCCTAATTTTAAACACTGCTCAATTTCTTTTAACATCAAATCGGGACTTAAACGAAAAATGCCAGGCATTGATTTCACTTCAGTTTTTTTATTTTTTCCATCAATTAAAAATAACGGAAAAATAAAGTCGTTTACAGTAACATGATTTTCTTGTACTAAATTTCTGATTGCTGCAGATTTACGATTTCTGCGCGGACGATGTGTTATCATGATTTATTGATTGCTTAGTTGAATATAATTTAACGCCTTTATAAAAATAATAGATTGAGCCACACAAAACTATATGACTAAGATCTAAATGATTAAACCAAACTGATAGTGCTAATTTAAATAGGTGCACTAATACAGCGAGAACAGTTACTCCTACTCCTATTAACACGTATTTACTTAATTCGGATTTTGTTTTTTTATAGTGGATACCTTCTAATACACAAACAATCAATAACAAACTCATAGCTGCATGAATTTCTACAACCAGAAATGAAAATATAGTATACGTTAAAACAATAGCGCCAGCTATTTGAATATAATTTAAAATCAATAAAGGTTTAAATAGCGATTGTTTAATTGAAGGTTTAGCATGATAAATAGCGGCTGTTTGGGCAAAAGCAACACCTAATACATTGGCTTCCCAGCCATAAATTTTTGCTTTAAATCCAAAGTAGTACAAAAAACCGTGACCAATAAATGCTGCAATAAAAGCTGATAACCCTATGGCTAAAAAAAACCAACGGTATAAATTTGGACCAATAAATTGCTTTTGCTCTTTTGTATTTAAAAATGCAAATAAACATATTCCAACAAATAGCAGATTTGTAGCAGCTGTAATCGGTTCATCTATTCTTAAACCGCCAATGTATATGGTTGGATTTTGAAAGGGTGTCATTGCTTATTTAATTTAATATCTCTTTGGTCAATTTATAAGGTATGTAGAATCGCTCTATATAAACCTAAATCATCAAACGAATAAGGTTTAGAAATTTGCTCGGACTTAACTTTTGCTTTTAATAATGATTTTTCTGTTGCTTCGCCCATAGCAATAACTTTTTGATGTGGATGAATTTTATTTTTTTCTAAATAAGATTCCGCATTACTTGGACTTGTAAATACCAATATATCAGTTGTTTCAGGCACTTCGTGAGGTACTTTTAAAGCAGCGTAAATTGGTAAATCAATTACGTTTTGTTGTTTTGGAAACTGCCATTGTATCGTTCTCATGCTTTCACGAGCCACCGGAAAAACTACTTTTCCTAATCCAACACGAGCCGAAAATTGTTTTCCAACTAATTTAGTATCGGTACTTTGACCAATAAAATCGGCGCGTAAACCTAATTCGCGAATGGCTTGCGAGGTTGACTTTCCAATGCATCCAATTTTAGTATTACCAATATCCGGTTTTTGCATAAAGAAAAACTCAACGGCATGTTTACTACTAAAAAACAACCAATCACTTTTAGGTAAATCCTTAATCGTTAGTTTTTTTAAATCAATTAAACTTTTGCTTTCAATAGTAAAACCAATATTAGATAACCATCTATTCAAATTATTGCTTTCATGCGGATCTCTTGAAATAAAAATAGATTTGGCATTAATGCGATGAATATGTTCTACTATTTTTTCGGGTAACTCCTCTGTGTTAGTTGTTTCGTAGTATAAATGTTTTGCTTGCGTATTCCAGGCATCAGCCACAGAAACCCACACTTTAAATAGTTTTCGGTCTTGGTCGTTTAGTTCAGTATCGCAAAAAACACCTAGTGGCAACTGGCAACCGCCATCCAATAAATTTAGTACTCTTCGCTCAATGTTAATGTTAATCATCACATCATAGTCGCAAACAGTATCAAAAACATCACTTAATTTATAATCATCTTCGCGTATTTGCCAAGCCAAAACGCCTTGTGCTGGCGCAGGAATAAATTCACTTGGTTCTAATTGTTCAACTGTAAAATCAGATAAATCTAAATCCAAGCGCTCTAATCCAGCGGCTGCTAAAATAATAGCATCGTATTGCCCTTCTCTTAATTTATTAATGCGGGTTGGAACATTACCGCGCAAATCTGCTATTTCTACATCTGGTCTAAATGCTAATAATTGTGATTTCCTTCTGGCAGAAGAAGTTCCAACTTTTGCTCCTTTTTTTAAATTAAATTTTTGTTTATCATCTTCGGCTTCATCTCGCATAATTAACCAATCAGCAGGATTTTCGCGAGAAGATACGCCGGCAATCATCAATCCATCTGGATTTTCTGTTGGTAAATCTTTGTGCGAATGAACAGCTACATCAATTGTTTTTGCTAATAAAGCCTCTTCTAATTCTTTTGTAAAAAAACCTTTCCCTTCTAATTTATCAAAACTAGTATTCCATTGTTGTGACGTATCTCCTTTGGTTTCAATAATTTTTATTTCAACCTCATGTCCTTTTTTTTCTAATAAGTCTTTTGTGAAATTAGCTTGCCAAAGTGCTAAATCGCTACCGCGTGTGCCAATAATTATCATAAGTATTTGTAATAAAATTAGAGGCTACAAGATAACCTATTTTTTTGTGAGTACGAGCGGAGTCCAGAATTTTTTTGAAGTCTTTTTAAAACAGAAAACTAAATATCTTCTTCTAAAAAAACTTTTTTAGCGGTTTTAATGGCTAAAGCATTATACTTTTTTTCCATATAACTTAATACTTTTTCTAAAACTTCTTTTCCTTGAGAATCTAAGGTATTCATTTCTTTAGCGAACACTTCGTTTAGGGCAGTTTCCTTAATGTATTTAATTTGTTTAGGAATTTCTCCAAAAGCTAATTCTATTTTTCGTTCTTGAAAAAGTTGCTTAAACTCTTCTACCTTTGAACTGATAATAGTTTTACAAGCATCTATTTCTCCTTCACGTTTCAATAAATTTTCGGCGGCTTGTTTTTTTAATGATTCAATATCGATATAAAATACATCATTTAATTCAACTACACTTTTATCTATATCAGCAGGAATAGATAAATCAATAATAACTTTTTTAGAAGTATCATTGCCAAGTAATGAGGTGTATATGTCATTTGTAATTACGGCCCCTTGTGCTGCAGTACAAGTAATTAATACATCAAACCCTTCTTTAAAATCTTTAATATGTGCCAGCTCACGAGCTTTGCCGTTTAATTCTTTTGCCAAAATTTCAGCATTAGCCAAGGTTCTGTTAAACACCGTAAGATTTGCATACTGGTGTTTTTTTAAATACTTTGCCATATTGGCATTAGTTTCACCAGCGCCAACAAATATAATACGGGCATTATTTTTAATTCCTAAACTTCTTAATTGACGATAAGCCAACGATACAATTGAAACGGGGTTTTTTGCGATATCAGTTTCTGTATAAACTTTTTTGGCTGTTTCAATGGTTTGTTTAATTGCTAAGCGAATAGTATCGCCTGTTAAACCTAACAAATTACAAAATTCATAAGATTTTCTAACCTGAGTTATAATTTCTCTTTCGCCAACCACTAATGAATCTAAAGAGGCAGACACTTCAAATAAATGCGTTAAGGCGGTATCTCCTTCGTAAAAAACTGTTTTTTCAATTAAAGAAACCAAATCTTCATTTGTTAATCTTGAATTAACGGAATAAAATAAATCAGATAAAAATTCAGAAGATATTTCTCGATCTGTGTTAACTACAAATTCTACACGGTTACACGTACTTAAAAACATTAATTCTTTTAACTCCATTCTGATTTTTAATCCACCTAAATAATCTTGTTGATGGTTTTCATCTAAATGTAATTTCCCAATCAGCTCTAACGGAGCTAATTTATGCGTTAGGGAAATTATTTTAAAAGAGTTCATTTTCAGCTACAAAGGTCGTTAACTCTACCTTTTCATGTGTCATAGAATTGTCATAAGGAAAAATTTATAATGAGTCTAAATAAGAATTTGACCGATTTGTGCTTGTATTTGCCCAGTCTTTTATGTTACTTAGTTATAAATTTTAGGGTAATGAAAACAATCACATCATTTGAACAGTATAAAACTGAATACCAAAAATCAATAGAAGATCCGGAAACATTTTGGACAGATATTGCCAATGATTTTTTATGGAAACAAAAATGGACTAAAACGTTGGAATGGAATTTTGATAGTCCAGAAGTAAAATGGTTTATTGATGGCAAGTTTAATATTACCGAAAATGCCATTGATAGACATCTTGCAACCAAAGGTGACAAAACAGCTTTTATATGGGAGGCAAATAATGAGAACCATTTAACAAGAAAAATAACGTATCAAAATTTACATGATGAAGTTTGTAAAATTGCTAATACATTAAAATCCTTAGGAATTAATAAAGGAGATAGAGTTTGCATTTATATGCCTATGATTCCCGAAGCTGTTTTTGCTATGTTGGCTTGTGCCCGAATTGGCGCTGTGCATTCTGTTGTTTTTGCAGGATTTTCAGCTTCAGCATTAGCTGGCCGCATTCAAGATAGCGATTGTAAAATTGTATTAACTACAGATGGTGCTTATCGGGGCGCAAAAGATATTGCCATTAAGGCAGTGGTGGATGAAGCCTTAGAAATTTGTCCAAGTGTACAAAAGGTATTGGTTTATAAGCACACTCACTCAACCATTAATATAATAGATGGCAGAGATGTTATTTGGCAAGACGTTGTTCCTAATGCATTAAGTGTTTGCGAAGCAGAACTAATGGATAGTGAAGATGTGCTTTTTATTTTATATACCTCTGGCTCAACGGGAAAACCAAAAGGGGTTGTGCATA
>JBILOV010000294.1:0-2774 GCA_044374335.1 Bacteroidia bacterium
TAGTTGATTTTAAAATAATTAAACCATAATATTAAATATCATAAAATATTTGTTTTAATCAAGCTGCGTTAGTAATAATGCAGCTTTTTTATTTTATTTAATTTGTATAAAAAAACTTAACCTATTTAACAAAAGCAGATTTATCATAATCCTATTTACAACAACAACTTCAATTTGTTTAGCACAAGCCATAAAGTAATTGGATAAATAGGTTGCTTAGCACTATTTTGAAAATGGCTTTTATTTAAAACAAAATGATAAATATGGCAAGGCGCTTTACTACTTTGATGGTTGTGCAATTCGGGAAAAAGATAAATACGGAAAAGCCCTTTATTTTATAGATGGGCAAATATTTAAAATGGAAAGATTAATACGGTGATGCTATTTTTTACTTTGAAGTTATTCCTAAAAACATATAATAGTTTGCATAATTTCTAAATAATCTGTACCCCAAAAAGTGATTTCTGCCAATTTCATTAATTAATAATAATTTGTTTTTTTATTAACAAACAATAGTTTGTGTTTTAATTTTATTACTTTAGATAAAAATTACTAACTAAAACAAATAATATGAAAAAAAGGTTACTAAAAACGTTTGCCGCATTAGCGTTAAGCATTGGCATAACTGCGCAAACAACTGTCACAGTTACTGCAACGGGTGCAGCAGGGTCTTTTAATACAGGATCCGTTAATTCCGCCGGTGTTAAAAACGATGGGAATATGATTAATATTAATACTTCAGCAAATGCTGGGTGGGCTAAGTTTGATTTATCAACAATACCTGCAGGCGCAGTTGTAATGTCGGCTAGCTGTGTTTTTACAACTTACACTACTACCTCATCTAGTGCATCTAATAATTTATATGGTTTTGTTGGAGATCCTGCTACTATTGCAGGTACTGCTTTATACACAAGCTGTAATTCAGGTACTACGTTAAATAATTCAAGTTGGACAGCAAATGCAATTAATACAAAAACTTTGAATGCAGCGGGTATTAATTTTGTTCAAGCTAATTTAACAAGTAACAAAGCTTGCATTGGTTTTTCAAGAGCATCAACAAATAACTATAATATTTATGGTTACCCTGGTGTTGCCGGTAATCAACCCATGTTAGTTATTACATATTCAGTTCCTCCTCTTTGTTCAGGTGTTCCAAATGCAGGAACTGCCACTGCTTCAAATACACTTTTATGTAGTTCACAAAATGTAAATTTAACACTTACAGGTTCAACTTCTGCCTCTGGCTTAACTTACCAATGGTTATCTTCACCTGATGGAATTTCTTGGAGTCAAGTTGGTTCTGCAAATTCAATTTCTACGACACAATCTATAACAGCAACAACTTATTACCAATGTGCTGTAGCTTGCGGAACACTTGTTACCACATCATCAACAGTTACCGTTAATTTTGGAACTGCACCAAATGGTGTAATTACTGCGGCTACTTCAACATTAGTTTGCCCTAATCAGCCAGTGAATTTAAGTTTAACTGGAGTTTCTGTTAGTCCAGGTTTAACTTACCAATGGCAATCTTCTTCAAATGGAGTTACATATTTACCTATAGTTCCTTCTGCTAGTTTAGCTACAACAACTCAAACTATTTCTTCAGATATTTATTTTCAAAATGTTTTAACTTGTGGTTCAGCTACAGCTGCTTCAACACCAATTCAAGTATTAGTAGCTGGTACAACAACTAATACAGTACCTTATTTCGAGGGCTTTGAAGGTATTACTCAAAACAATCAATTGCCTAACTGTTCATGGATGTCTACAAGCCCTGGAACAATCTGTTTAACCTATACAGGAACACCACCACCAACTGTATATAATCGTATTCCAAAATCAGGAACTAAATTTGGTTCGTTTAGGTGGAGTACTGCAGCTACAGGTGATTACTTTTATACAAATGGGATTCAATTAACAGCAGGCGTAAATTATCAAGCATCTGCAGATTATATTACTGATGGTCTTTCTGGTTGGAGTGAATTCTCATTATTATATGGCACAACCCAATCTAGTGGTGGCTTAACAACTATTGCTGCTGCAACAGGCACATTAACAAATACAACATATGCCAATTTATTAGGAACTTTTAGCGTAAGCACCACAGGTATATATTACATAGCTGTAAAAGCAATTGGCGATGGTAATCCTTGGTATTTAACTTTTGATGATTTACAGGTAAATGTTGCTCCTTCTTGCATAGCTCCTACTGCTCATAACAATACTGGTTTTAATTCCACAACAGCTACATTTACATGGACAGCAGGTGGATCTGAATCATCTTGGGAAGTTTTTGTTGGATCAAATCCTACATCAACTACAGTTCCAACTGCCACAACTACTTCGGCATCTTATACAGCATCTGGCTTAACTGTAGGGAACACTTACTCAGTTTATGTAAGAGCAAATTGTGGTAGTGCATTTAGCCCTTGGGTTTTGTCAACAGCAACAATAAATTATTGTAATCCAGCACCTTCTAGTGTAGATGCTTCAGGTATTACAAATGTTACTATTCCAATTGGAATTAATAATACAACAACAGCTGAAGTTGGTAATTATGGTAATTACTCTGCTCAAATAGCAACGGTATTCCAAGGAACTTCAGTTCCTGTTAATATTACTTACGCTACAGGTTATACTTATGATACTAAAATTTGGATTGATTTTAATGACGATTTAGATTTTAACGATATTGGTGAGGAAGTTTATTCTGGAACATCATTAGCTACAAATCCAACAGTATTAGCAGCAACTTTTAACCTAGGCATAGC
>JBILOV010000295.1:0-2762 GCA_044374335.1 Bacteroidia bacterium
GATTATTTATTATTTCAAGCTCACGATAAAGCTAATTTTATATTAGAAATTAAAAAGGAAATAGACCAACATTTTGAAGAAATAAAGCAACAAGTAAATTTATATTATGTAAAAAAAAGTTTACGTAAATTATTGCGACTTATTACAAAGTATTGTAAATATATTAATGATAAAGCAAGTTCAGCAGAATTACACATCTACTTTTGTTCAAAATTAAGAAAGTCGGGAATACCAATTCAAAAAAGCCAATTATTATTAAATATGTATGAGCAACAACTCAAAAAAATAGGAACATTAATTGCCTCTTTGCACGAAGATTTACAACAAGATTATTTAAATGATTTAGATGCTATTATTTGATCAGATTTTAATAAAATTTTGAAATATAAATAGATACAAGTTTAAAAAAGTTATAATCAAAAAAGTTCATGCGTTCAAAAAAGCGATAAAAATTTTACTTGAAATTGATTTGGTTACAAAATACCAAATTATGTACATTTACATGTAATTAAAAACAATGGTTAAAAAGTTGGATTAATAACTTAAATCCGCCTATGAAAAAACTATTTCTTATTCGTCATGCAAAATCTGATTGGCTAAATCCTGAGTTAAAAGATATTGAACGTCATTTAAATGAAAGAGGTTATGCAAATGCAAACTTCATGAGTCAAAAATTTACAGATAAACCTGATCTTATAATTTCTAGTCCTGCTATTAGGGCTTTAAGTACCGCTTTAACTTTTGCAAGAAACTTAAATTACAACGCCAATAATCTTATTATTAAACAACAACTTTACGAGTCATCTGTAAATGATTATTTATCTGTTATTAATTTAATTGATAATAGATATGAATCCGTAATGCTATTTGCTCACAACCCAACCATAAGTGATTTAGTAAATGTATTAACACAATCACTTCCCATGGAAATGCCTACATGTGCTATTGCTGGAATAAGTTTTGAAACTAATGAATGGCAAAAAGCTAAATCTGGTGAATTATTTTTATTTGATTATCCTAAAAAATAATAAACTAATTTTAATTTACACTACCCTACATTCAACTTACTTTTATTATAGCCATATAAAAAGTAAACAACTAATCCTATTACCAACCAAACTCCAAACATCATCCAGTTAGTCCAACCCATGCCGGTTAATAAATAACAACAAGATAGTAAGCCTAAAACCGGTATTAATGAATAGTTTTTTAAAAAAGAGAAAATAGCAATTGTAATCCAAATTAAATAAAATACAATCATCGGAATATTGTAAGATTCATCATCGTTAATAATCATACTAACATGATTAGAAAAAATAAAGACTAAGGATAGTAAGGTAATAATCGGAACAATGTATTTAGAATTTACATAAGGCATTTTAAATTTCCCTTTTTCTTTAGCATCCATATTACGAGGTAAAATAAGTACGCCACCACACACTAATACAAAAGCAAACAAAGTTCCTATACTCGTAAAATCTAATACAAATTTTGGTGTTACAAAAAAAATAGGAATACCAACTACTAAACCTGTAATGATAGTTGAAAATCCAGGTGTTTTATATTTAGGATGAATTTCTGCAAATTTCTTTGGTAATAATCCATCTCTACTCATTGCCATCCAAATACGCGGCTGTCCCATTTGAAAAACTAATATTACACTTGTCATCGCTACCACTGCGGCAATAGAAACTATAAATAACATCCATTTAATTCCTTTTAAAGCAAATACTTCTGCTAATGGATCTGATACATTTAAAGCAGTATAAGATACCATTCCGGTTAAAACTAATGCTAAAATTATAAAAACAATGGTGCAAATAATTAACGAATAAATCATACCACGAGGTAAATCACGCTGAGGATTTTTACTTTCTTCTGCTAGGGTAGAAACTGCATCAAAACCAATGTATGCAAAAAATACTCCCGAAACACCAGCCATAACACCGCTAAATTGGTTTGGCATAAAAGGTGTCCAATTTTCAATATCAACATACGAAGCTCCAACAATAATTACCAATAAAATAATGGCTAACTTAATAATTACCATCATGTTACTAGCATTACGTGATTCTTTAGTACCAACATATACCAACCATGTTACTAAAATATTTATCAAAATAGCCGGCAAATCAACAATAAATCTTACTCCAGCAATAATAGGTGCGGTTGTCCAAGCTTCACTAAATTTACCAGCAAAACCATCAATAAAGGCCTGATGTGAATCTGAATAATTATTTGTTAACCAAACAGGTATATGTAATCCAACACTTTCAATCAAGTTTACAAAATAACCACTCCATGAAAACGCCACATAAATATTACCAATAGAATATTCCATTAACAATGCCCAACCAATAATCCAAGCTGCTAGCTCACCAAAAGAAACATAAGCATAAGTATAAGCACTACCGGATGCTGGAACTCGAGTAGCAAAATCAGCATAACACATAGCTGTAAAACCGCAAGCAATAGCACAAATAATAAACAAAAACACAACCGCTGGTCCACCCGAAAAACAAGCAGAACCAATACTACTGAAACTACCAGCACCAATAATAGCTGCTATTCCAAAAAAAGTTAAATCTCTAACAGTTAATACTCTGTGTAAACCATTACTGTGACTTTCAGCATCAGTAATTGATGCAACTGATTTTTTACGAAATAAATTATTAAAAATAAAACCCATACTAATAAATTAATGATTAAAACAAATATAACTATTTAACTAAACGTTTGATAAAAGGAATCTTTTTTACAGA
>JBILOV010000296.1:0-2754 GCA_044374335.1 Bacteroidia bacterium
TTTTTTTGTTTTTTATTTATTCCACTCCCGCTTATCGCTCCCCTCCTGATAAGGAGGGGTGTCCGCAGGACGGGGTGGTTGTTCTAATTCCCCCTCAACCCGCAGCATTCCTAAAATTACGTTTAATTTCATCTAATACCCAAGTTGTATGATCAAATACCAACTTGTTTTCAAACCGTACTACTTTAATATTAAAGCTGTTTATGTAATCCGTTCTTATTGTATCATATTCAATTCCTTCAGGTGTAAAATGGGATGCTCCATCTAGCTCAATTGCAAGTTTTTCGGAAGGGCAATAAAAATCTAAAATGTAATTTCCTATACTATGTTGCCTTCTAAATTTTCGGTTTTCAAGTTGGCTATTTTTAAGTAAACTCCATAAAAATGCTTCTGCTGGAGTCAAATTTTTGCGCAAGGTTTTACGATAAGGTTCTAGGATCTTTTTATTATTAATTTGTTCACGCATATCTACTATTAATTTTTTACGATTGAGGTTTTTTAGACGATAAAATTAATTTAACAAATAACACATGATTGCTATAGATTATAGCATTATGCCGTATTTGAAAGATTTTAAAATTGAAATTGTATTATGTCAAACAATCCGTCTTTTATATTGCAAACTAAAACAGGAAATCAGTATATAAAATTTAAATGAATGTTTAATTTATTAAACAAAGCATTAAGTGATGTTCAAAACAACTTATTTTACTTGTTACAATCTGCTTATCGTTCCCATCCTTATAAGAATGTGTATTCGCAAGAATTTTATGCCTGTTTTTTTTACAAAAAAACACTTAACAAATGCAAATGCTACAAACAAATTACCATTTCTTTCAGGTCAGTTAAACATTAATGCATGCAGAAAATATTACCGTGCAGTATATTTAAAAAACCATTTTTTTACTGACACTTGCTCTATAATCGCTTTAAAAAAATGATTAAAATAATATACTTTTTGTTTTAGGATTTATTGAATTAGCTAATTCGTTTTTGTTGCAATGCCAAATAGCATTCGTAAAGGTTGCTACTTTACCTTCACCCAAAAGGCCGTTCTACCCAATAAAGAAACGCCAATAAAACCTCTTACATTTAAATTACCTTTTTCGTCGCGACTAATTTTACAGCTATATGTTTTACCATTTTTTGGATCATAAATGGTGCCATTATGCCATAAATCTTTACCGTTAAATTCAAAGTTTTTTAAAATTTCTTTGCCAGCTAACTTATCTCCTTTTTGCTTAGAATCAGGATTGTTAGCGTCTAATTTTCCTGGTGTTTTTGTCCACGTTAGGGTGCCAAAATATTTCGTTCCTTTTTTGGAAATTTCCACCATACCTTCATTTTTATCTGTCATGTAGGTTCCAATAATTAAATCTGCATTTTGAGAAAAAATTGTAATGGAGATAAAAAATAAAATTAAGGTAAGTAATTGTTTCATTTTTTTAATTGTCGTTAGTATATTAATTTAATTCGTTGTGGTTGTAATTTTTATAAAATGGGTATTTAAATATAGTTAATTTATAGATATCACTCTAAATAACTATTCTATAAATAATAAATTGTTATTTTTAGAAAAAAAATCTATGCGAGCAATAATCATCATTTGTTTAAATTTTCTTCCACTATTTTTTTTCTCACAAAATATTAATGAGCAATGGGTAAAAGACAATTACACTAAAAAAGAATATTCTATAACTATGCGAGATGGGGTGAAATTGTTTACCGCAGTTTATGCGCCAAAAGATAGTAAAGAGAAACATCCATTTTTAATGATACGCACACCTTATTCTTGTGCACCATATGGCGAGGATAAGATACAACCTCGTTTATATAATTTTCATTGGAGAGAATATTTAAAAGAAGGTTATATTTTTGTTATTCAAGATGTTCGTGGTCGTTGGATGAGCGAAGGAACATTTATGGATGTAAGGCCTTTTAATCCAAATAAAAAAACAAAAAATGATATTGATGAAGCGAGTGACACCTATGATGCAGTTGATTGGTTAGTTAAAAATATTCCAAACAATAATGGTAATGTGGGCGTTTTTGGAACATCTTACCCCGGATTTTATTCTACCATGGCAGCTTTAAGTAATCATCCGGCTATTAAAGCCGTTAGTCCTCAAGCGCCTGTAACAGAGTGGTTTAAAGGTGACGATTTTCATCATAATGGTGCATTTATGTTATGTGATGCCTTTAGTTTTTACTCTGGATTTGGTCAGCCACGCCCTAAACCAACAACTGTAGGACCAAAAGAATTTAATTATTATACCAACGATATTTATAAATTTTATCTTGAAACAGGAGCGCTTAAAAATTTTACAAAATTAATGGGAGATAGTATTTTATTTTGGAATGATTTAATGAATCACCCTAATTATGATTCTTGGTGGAAAGAACGTGATGCACGTGTTAGTTGCAAAAATGTGAAACCCGCTATGTTAACAGTAGGTGGTTTATTTGATGCAGAGGATTGTTATGGCGCATGGAGATTATATGAGGCAATTGAAAAGCAAAGTCCAACAACAAACAACAAAATAGTCATGGGACCATGGTTTCATGGTGGATGGAGTAAAAGCGATGGTAGTTTTTTAGGCAATGTTCGATTTGGAAGCAAGACAGCTAAATACTTTCAGGACAGCATTGAAATTCCCTTTTTTAATTATCATTTAAAAGGAAAAGGTAATTTAAATCAATTATCCGAAGCATCTATATTTTTTACCGGAGAAAACAAATGGAAACATTTCGCAG
>JBILOV010000058.1:0-10628 GCA_044374335.1 Bacteroidia bacterium
ATGAATATTGATTTCTGTTGCCATTAAGATAATGACTTGTTGTTTTTTAATTTCATCTAAAAGGTTTAATTTACTTACCTCTCTTATTGGTTCAGTTTCAGGATACACTGTTTGATTATAATACCAATATTTGTTATCGGTAAATAAATTATTTGCAAGGCCCTGCGTGTAAATATTCCAATAATAGCTGTCTGCAATTACTAAGGTTTTAGGTTTTACTGTATTTTCATTATCTTCCTTCCAATAGTAATTGGCATAAGGCATTGGAATAGTTTTTACCGGAAATAACAAATTCATTACATCACCCATATCGTTATCAGGGCTAATTAATGAATCTGAAAAAGCAATATTTGTAATTTCAAAATCTCTCAAATTTAATTTTGTATTATACTCTATATGTTTTTTTAAGGAATCAGTAGCTATTAAAGCACCATAATTGCTCCAATGAATACCAGTTTTTGGATAAAGGTCGTATGGGATTATGTTTTTTATGTTTCTGAACCAAGCACTAAAGTCAACATGGCTAATATTTAATTTTTTACAAATAGCAGCCGCACAATCGTAATTGCTTAATTTTTTATTAGACTTCTGATTCTCAGGAATAAATTCAGGATAAAAAGAAGCCTTACTTGGTAAGAAAATTATTTCAAGGTCAATTCCAATAGCTCCCAGTCGATCTTGCAATTCTTTTATTTTTTTATATTTAGAAATTAATTCATTTATTCCAATAAAATTATTTCCATAGTACGCTTCAATGTAATCAGTTTCATATAAAAAATCTCCTTTACCAATAACTACCTTATCTATATTAGCAATTTTAAAAAATTTATAATTTATTTGATTATTAAGCATTACATAGTAATTACGTAAACCAAAATTCTGAGTTAAGTATTTGTCTTTTATTTCTCTGTATCTTCCGCTAAACCATCCATCTGCAGAAAAGGATGTGTCAGGTGCTTCAACATAAGCACCTTGTAATGGTTTAATATGTTTTTTTAAATGAAGTTGATTTTGCAACAAGGGAATATATAGGAAAATAAGAATTCCTATGAGAATAAATAAATAAGGAGATCGTTTAATGCTATTCATGTTTAAAATCTAAAATAGATAAATGGATTAAAGTCTGAAGATGTTATGGAAGCTAAAGACAAAGTAAATAAAATACAAGCTATAGATGCAAAAAACAGATTACCAACTAAGCCATAATAAGAAAAATATACTTTTTGTTGAATTTTAGTTCCAATAGAAAAGCTTGTGAAAAATGAAAATAGTATTGCCAACATAAAGTAAAAGATAAACTCCGTATTTACAAAATGAGCTGGCATTGAGAAATTAAATGAAAACAATGTGGTTGTGAATTGAAAGGCATCTGTAATAGTCTCTGCTCTAAAAAACACCCAACCTATTGAAATTAAAATAAAGCAAATTATTGTTGAAAGTAATTTGCCGATTTTGCTGTAAAATTTTAGCAAGAAAATACGCTCTAATACAAGCCAAATGCCATGGTATGCTCCCCAAAAAATAAATGTCCAAGCAGCGCCGTGCCAAAAGCCGGAAATTAAAAATACAATACATAGATTTAAATATAAGCGCACGTTACTATCAACTTTATTGCCTCCCAAAGGAATGTATAAATAATTTTTCATCCAACTTCCTAAGGTCATATGCCAACGTCTCCAAAATTCCGTAATACTTTTGGATGTATAAGGATTATCGAAATTTTCAGGAAACTTAAAACCTAACATTTTTCCTAAACCAATTGCCATATCTGAATAACCTGAAAAATCAAAGTAAATTTGAAATGTATAAGCAAACATTCCGATCCAAGCTAATCCCGATGATAAATCGGCAGTTGGCATATTGAATATTTCATCTGCTTTAAACGCCATAGTATTTGCAATCAAAACTTTTTTTGCTAAACCAATACAAAACCTGTAAAAACCAGTTAATTTATTATCTACTGTATCGTTAATACTTCTATCTGCTATTTGATCATGAATTTCGTGGTAACGAATAATTGGTCCTGCTATTAATTTTGGAAACATAATGATATACATTTGATACTGAAGAAAATTATCTAGCGGTTTATGAATACGTCTGTAAACGTCCACAACATAAGTTAAACTTTCAAATGTGTAAAAAGATATACCTATTGGTAAAATTATTTTAATCCAGATGATTTCATTAATACCAAAACCAGATAGTAGCGAATTTAAATTATCAATAAAGAAATTACAGTATTTGAAATAAAATAATAATCCCAGATTTAAACATAAAGATAAAATCAGAAATAGTTTTCTTTGTTTTTCAGAAACTGAATTGTATAATAATTTTACAAGATAAAAATCAAGTGTGGTTGTTGCTAAAATTACGAAGATAAATTTTGGAGCTCCCCAGCTATAAAACAGAATACTTGAAATAAGTAATACTAAATTTTTAAATTTTTGAGGCGATAAAAAATAAATCACCAAAAAAATTGGCAAAAAATAAACCAAAAAAGTAACGCTACTAAATACCATAATTTCTATTCAATTGTAATTTCTAAAATTTCTCCTATTATATCTTTCTTAGGAAAAGGTATAAAATTTTGCTTGTAGGGAGCTGTAGGCCACCATTCTTCATTATGCCACTCCTGAGTAAATAAAATTATCATTTGATTGTTCGGGATGGAAGTCATAGTTTCGTCCATAACGCATATGGTTTTTAACTTATCCTTCTCAGGACCAATTTTCCAAATTATTTTACCCGGTAACCATTCTATTTCAAAATAATAATAAGGCGCACCAAATATTTCATTGTGATTTTTAGGAATTTTAGTTGACAATGCTTTATAAAAATGGTCCCATCTATGTAATAAATATGTTTGATTATCGAATGAAACTTCTTTCGCACCAATATTAAATTCTTTTGGTTCATGGCATGCCATATCCCAATTGGTACAGGTAACCATTATGTCATCGTTATTGGCGGCATCATCAATTTTATAGATGGCATTTGATTTTTTATAGGATGTTTTAGGCCAATATTGCGATTCTTTTAATATTTCAAAATCAATTTCTGAGTAGTGAGTTGATTTTATACTATGTTTAAGTGCTTCAGAATTGTTTGGTTCAGATTTTGGAATGTAGGCGATTTCAGCATTGCAATCCCTTCTTTTATTCCATTCGTTTTCACTTTGAAATAATAACCAAAACGCATTAGTTATTCCATTCCAAACATTGTCTTTGCTTAACATTTTTGGGAACTTTATTTTAGCTCTAAATTTCCCATATGTAAAACCAATACGCGAAGAAACTCCAACTTGTTCTTTTTTATAATTACCAGGCTGAGATGCAGGATTTATTAAAGTGATACTATTTTTTTCTTTGTTTGCCTTAACGGTTGTGCATGGACAATCAGTTGTATTTACAAACATTTTTACTCGATTATCAGTTTTTTCGTATTTGGTTTTAAGCTCATTGTATTCTGCCTTTGTAAAATTTTCCCCAACAACATCTTTAATTTCAGGAACATTATATACCGTATAGTCTTTATCTATGTTATGAAAGTATTGCTGAAAATTTGCTTTATGATAAAGCTCTTTAGAACTATTACAATTTGCATTAATACTATCCATGCTGAAATTAGACTTATTAATACCTAATCTATCAATATAAATTCCAGAGGAAAGATCCATTTTTGTGGATATATTTAATTTCTTTTCTGAAATGAGAACAGCGGTGCTTTTTAAATCCTTTCCTTCTTTTAATAAAAAATACCCAAATGGATTAGCATATTTACCGCTTTTATTTGTTAGTTGTAAGTCTCTAATTTCCATTGGTATTTTTCCAATATCTTCCGAAGAAGTAACAACCAACATGAATTCATAATTACCCATGCGGGGATTTCTTTTCCATCGATTGTTTAATGATTTATCATTATTTTTCTCATAATTAATAGCCCAAATAGCATTTAAATAGATTTGTTCATCAATTGTAGTGTTTTCTTTATGAGCTTTTTCTTTTATTTTTTCTAACCATTCAGGAATCGTTTTTATGTAATTCATTTTATTGATGATATTTTCATCAATGTTCAAATATTTTTCAGGATTTGCGCCAAAATATTTTTTTTCATTTCTAGGATTTCCAACAATTTTGAAACTATCCATTACAATAATTTCTTCCCCAGGAAAAAGAAATTTGGTTGGCTTGAAAGTATAAAGTCCATCAGACCAACTACCGTAAAAGTTTTCATCTGCATAATTAAGCGTATCTGTAAATTTATAGTCTTGATTTTGATAGAAAATTTTATAGTAATACTTTTTTATCTCCGAAGAGGTATTTTCTACCTTAAATTTGAATGTAAAATAGCCATTAGAGGTTTGTTTTTTTGTAGGAATTTCAATCCCATTAAAAACAGCATCAGTTAAATCAGTTTTTAAATGATATATCGTATCTTGAATGTTATTTTGATAATTTGTAAAAGGATCGAAGCCATCTACATTTATGCCATTGCGATTACAACTGCTTAAAATTAAAATCAATACAATAATGATAGATTTTACAACCTGAAAAAAATACGACATATCAACTCAATAACTTAAATAACAAATATACATTAAAGCACAACTATCCGAAATTAAAAATAAAAAAGAAGTCGAAAAAATCCTAATTTTTAGAGGCAATGTTTAATTAACTAAAAATTTGTCTTTTAAAGTATGTATTATAATAAAACTTCATGAATTTATCATTATTGATGGAAAAGTTTTTGCAAGCTATTCTGACATCATCATCATAGAGGTTAGTTTTATATTGATATTTAAAATCAGAAGGTCATTGGAAGAATGAATCACTTTGATTTAAAAAATAAATATTAATTTTTTATAACAATTTTTGACAATCGATTAATACTATTCAGATTGCTTGACTTAAATGAATATCGACTAAATTAACGGCACATATTATTATAATCAAATACAGCTTCTTCAAATGTGCAAGTTTGATATTTTGGGTTTGAAAAGTATTCTTTTTTGTATTGCTCACATTCAAACATAAATTTTCTTATAGATTTTAATGCTTTTATCCCTTTTAGTCCAGAAACTTCATAAACACTTCCGTCAGGTAGTCTTACGTGACGCAAATAAATTCCTTCTCTTTGTTCCTTCATAACACCTTCTGAATTGTATGAGCCATTAAAGTTTTCCTTTAATCTGTAACTTGTCTGTAAATCATTAAATACATCAACGGTTATTTTTCCGCTAACCATTCGTTTTCCGTAACGGTAATAACCATCAGTTTTTTTAATATTTAAGGGCATCCTTGTGTAAATAATTCCATTTTGACAAATCATCTTAATTTCAGGAATATCTTTTTTCTTTAGTCGAATTGTACTATTCTCTTTATTTACATATTCAAAATCAATCATTTTTCCTTGAGCATTAGTATCAAAAAAATTAATTTGATTGCAAACAACAGAGTCGTTTTCAGTAGTGATGTAATAATTTTGTGAAAAAGATTCTGATATATTGATGAGGATTAAAAATACAATTGTTGCTGTTAAGTTTATTGTTTTAAGTTTCATTTTTTTCGTTTTTTAACTTCTTCTAATTGTCTATTTTGATTTTTTTATATGATGGCTATTGTTTATAATTTTTTTTCGTTTAAACTTTTTTTTACCAATATTACAAAAATATTTTTAAGAAATATTAGATTTGGTCTTGGTATTCAGTATTCTCTGCCATAGTTTTCTTGGTAATATTTTGTTTGTATATGCGAAAAATCAAACTTTAAATAACCAAAAATGTCTGAGGTTTACTAAACCACCAATTTTTCTAAATCCTTCTTGTGTCAAGCGCTGTTTTCTTTATTTTCAATCTGTAATTAATAATTTCTCTACTGCGATGATATTGTTTTCTTCCGTTAGTTTAATGAAATACAATCCGCTAGCAAGATTGTCTCGGGATAAATAAACTGTCTGCCCCGAAATATTTTTTATTTTCTTTAAAGTCTGTCCGTATGAATTGTAAATTGTGAGGATTGCATTTTTATGATTACCAATTGTCTTAATTGTTGTCGAAGAAATGAATGGATTGGGATAGATAGAAAGAATACTCTTGTTTGAATTTTTATTAATGCTTAAGATGGTTTGCCCACACTGAATGCATGCATTTGGGTTACTCTCGTAAGCGTAATCTTTTATGGTGAACGATGTGGATGTTGCCATTAAATCAAAGCGTGCCCAGCCATAGTATGTGTTTGTTCCCACAATTAGTTTTAGCGCTAAATATTTATTTGTCTCTCCTACCCAATAACCTATACTTGTTCCCCAAGCCATTGTGCCAGGGTTGTTGTAATCATACCATGTAGCTAGTGTGTCACAAATATTAGTTGATGCAGAAAATGCCCATGGTAAATGTACACCACTAACAAAATTCCCTGCATAAGCATTGTTATTTTGAGGGTAACACATAACCCCAACCGTACCGCTAATTCCACCAAATTGAATCATAAAATCAACAACAGTGTCATTATTTAAATCTAAAGGATATGTAGCATTGGGAGTAGCGTCAGGTATGTCCGTATATATAATTTGTGAGTATAACATACTATTAAAAACAAATAATATCAATAAACAGTTTAGGTATACCGCTTTTTTTAGAATTATAATTTTTGTTTTCATATTTTATCGGAACTGATTATTGCGCTACCTAGCACTTTTAATTGTAAAGTTAATACTTTTGTGTTGGCATTTTAGCATTGGGCTAATGGTTTGTTTCTTGTCTTATTAATACTTTGGTTTTACAAATGTTAATATAATTCCAATTAGGTTTATTAACCAATGTAGGCCAATGAAAAATATTAAATACACAAGCCAAATAATTCCTGAACCCCCAGCACTTCTGTAGCGCAGGTTATAAAGAAATAGAGTGCTGTAAAGTCCTACTATTATTAAATTTATCGTTACCGTTTTTAGTCGGTTTTTACTTCTTATTGTCATAATAACAAGTGTCAGTCCGAAAATCAGATAGCAAAAAAGTAGATATAAATTATCTTCACTCATTCTTAGTTGTAGTGCCTTTTAAACTTACTTTTATAATTTTCTCGCTAAGCAACAGTTTTATTTGAAACATTATTTGCCAAAGCTTTACTAACAAATATAAAAATTTATAGGACTTTTGTAAAGTTAAAATTACTATTCTTCACTAACCGATCTTATTGACAAATGCTTTAATATCTGTTAAACTTTTTGCTTACTGTGTATTATATTTTTTTTGCTGCCGCCGAGTTAATTTTCGATACTTGGCCACAAACTATTTTATTTGTCGAATGGAGGACCTTTGAATTTCAATTTCGATAATTCAAATTTTGTCCGTCTTTAGAGGATTTGTCTGTGGCAATTACCTATTATGTTTTGCAGCTAGAACTGTTATTGTGAAAGTTTTTTGTCACCTAAATATTAATAACAAAAATAAAATGTTTCTATGCATTTGCAATCTAAAATGATTATATATCGCAAAGTGCCATTTATCTGCAAATGCTTATGCTTCTTCCAGCATAGGTTTTAGGAGCTTTTATGCAATAGGCAATTAATTTTCAAAGTCCAAATTAGTTGGTTCGTTTACTGTTGGATATTTTTTTATTGTTGTTGAACTAGTTGAAGGTGCAAAATCTGATATTATTTCAAAAGTTATATTGTCAAACCATATTTGTCCAGTGCCATCTATTAATGCTCCATATGCAAGTAAAGACGCATTATTAGGAACATCTAAAATGATTTCATACTTGGTCCATTCTGTTGTTCCTTTTATTGGTCTGTCACCCATATTATCAAATGAAAGTGGCTGGTGTGAATTAGATTTGTCAATACGAAGCCAAATTCCTGCCCAGTTTGTAACGTTTTTAGTTTTTACAAATGAGGTCATCTTAATTTTTTTTCCAAGATATTTATCAGGAACACACTGTTGCATAAGAGTTCCAAAACCATCAATCCTTTTGTCTATTGATTTTATTGTTGCTGCATTTTTTCCATTTTGTCCACTACCTTTTTCTATTCCCATTTCGTAACTTTTTGGCATGCTACCCGCATTGAACCAAGAAGTTGGTGTGTCAAAAGAGAGTATTTCAAAAGTTAGGCCAATGAGAAGTAAATTTCTAAGAAAAGATTTTTTCATATTAATAGTTTTAGGTTTAACAATTTTATAGAACGTTAGTGTCAAAAAAGTTCAAATGTCTTTTGTGCTTGTGCATAACGTTTTTAGGTTTTGTATAATGCAGATTTTAAAACTGGCAACTGTCTACAACCATAATTGTAAATTAAATTTACAATTATTTTTTAGTAAAGCAAAATAACAATGTGCCAGCGTCGGCGGAAAAAATAATTTGCTTTTTGAGTATCCATCAAACCGTAATGATTTTTTATTGCGTAATTTTTTTTAGTATTTTTATGATATCATCTTTCAACTTAAATTATAAAATTGTATAGTGAAAAATGTTTTTATTTTTCTTGTATTATTGTTGTCAAGGAGTGTTTGTGCTCAGCTTGTGGTTACAAGTGCTTTAACACCAACGCAGCTTGTTAACAATGTATTACTTGGCCCAGGAGTTGTTGCATTTAATATTCAATATACCGGCGCCTCACAGGCACTTGGTTTTTTTAATGGAGTAAACTCTAATATTGGTTTAGATAGCGGTGTTATAATATCAACAGGTAAAGTTATAAATGCAATAGGGCCGAATAATACCACATCAATTACAACAATTAATAATACTCCTGGTAATTCTCAACTTACGCAATTAGCTGGTCAACCCACCAGGGATGCCGCCATTTTAGAGTTTGATTTTATACCTTCCGCTGATTCAGTTCGATTTAGGTACGTATTCGCTTCAGATGAATATTATGAGGGCGTGTGCACACCATATAATGATATTTTTGCATTTTTAATGAATGGTCCAGGAATAACAGGTACAGTTAATATCGCTCTTGTGCCCGGAACTGCAACGCCTGTTAGCATCAGCTCCGTTAATGGAGGAGTATTAGGAGATCCGATTTACGGACCAAGCACCAGTTACACTTATTGCGTTTTAACTAATACGGTTTTTTATGTAGATAACACTTCGGCAACAGGATTAAGTGTTCAATACGATGGATTTACAAAAGTGTTTAGTGCAAAATCCAAAGTTATTCCTTGTCAAACGTATCATATAAAATTAGCGATTGCCGATGGTGGAAATGATAATACCTGGGACTCATCAGTCTTTTTAGAAGCTGGCAGTTTTAATACTCAATATTTAAGTGTTAGTAGTCAGCCAAAATATACGGGTGGTTTTTTAGATTCATCTGCAATTGAAGGATGCGGCCAAGCAATTATTACATTTAAAAGATATGATTCTATTCCCTATCCCCGTAATGTAAATTATATTCTCTCTGGCACAGCTTCGCTTTCGGATTATTTAATTAGTGCACCAAATATATATTTTGCTCCAGGTAGGGACACGGTTAATATAAGTATTAAGCCATTATTTGATAATTTACAAGAAGGCATTGAAACTTTATCGTTAACCATAGTGCCAGATTTTATTGTTTGTAATGGTTGGACTATTCCGGGCGGCTCAGTTAAGTTTATAGACGACCCGAAAATTGATATTTCTATTTCAAAAAATATACCTCCTTGTCCTTACGACAGCATTAGCTTGACAGTTAGTTTGTCAAATGTGGTGTCTAGTAACTCTTATTCTTTATCTTGGGCATCAAACTCAGGAAACACTTATTATTCTAATCCCATTTCTGTTTTTCCTACTAAGCGCTTAATTTTTACCGCAAATGTTATTGATAATTGTGGTCAAAAAGCTTCTATGCCCGTCACGTTAGATTATGATTGCCCAATTATTATTCCAAATGTAATTACGCCAAATGGAGATCATGTAAATGATAAATTTATTATTGATGGTATAGAGCATATTGGCACAATTAATTTATATGTATTTAATCGTTGGGGCAATTTAATTTATGAAATGAATAATTATGATAATTCTTGGAGCCCAATAAATGAGGCTGATGGTGTTTATTTTTATGTAATTGAAACTATGGATGAGCAAAAATTTAAAGGACATTTAACAATATTTAAATAAGCTGTGGCTGTTGAAAATTTCATTCGCAAATAGTGTATTAAGAAAAGTTTTTGTTTATAGTTTTTTGTTTTGAAACTAAGTTTTGTTTGGAATTTAAAACCATGTCTACCGAAATATTATTTAAAAAGACAACTATTTAATGGATTTTTCAAAGAAAAAACAATTGTCTTTCGCGCAGCGGCAAAATTTGCAAATGCTTATACTTTCGCCAAAGAGTGTCACCAAAAGTAGGGTAATATTTAGTTTAAAAAAAGGTTAAGTGTCTGCCGACAACAACTAATTAACTAGGAAGTTAATTGTTTAATTTTTTTGGATGTAAATGTTGTTACAAAATATAATGTTGTTAAAATTACAAAAACCAATAGTGTCATAATTGTTAATTCAAACACATTTGTAATTACACTTGGATTGCTAGGATCGTTGTCAACTAATGCACCAAAAACAGATAAACATATTGAAATTATTAAGATTGTAAAAAGTTTTATTTTATATTTCATATGTAGATATTATTGTTTTTTAGTT
>JBILOV010000297.1:0-2744 GCA_044374335.1 Bacteroidia bacterium
ACCTATAAATTGGATCAACGTCGCTTTTATCATCATAAACAGCTTTCAACTCAGTTATTAAACCACTATTTAGACCATACACCCAACCATGTATTTGAACACTTCTACCTTCGTGCCAAGCTTTTTGTACAATTTTAGTTTCTGCTAAATGTTGAACCTGTTGAATAACGTTTAGCTCTGTAAGTCTATCTGACCGTTTATCGTCATCTTCAATACTGTCTAATTCTATGCGGTTTTTATTATAGACATCTTTAATGTTTCTAAGCCATTTATCTACTAATCCATAAGTTTTATGTGTCATTGCAGCTCTCACGCCACCACAGCCATAATGACCGCAAACTATAATATGCTTAACGCCTAAAACATTAACAGCATATTCTAAAACGCTCATTAGGTTAAAATCGGTATGTACCACCATATTAGCAATGTTACGATGAACAAACATTTCACCACTTTCTGTATTTGTTACCTCATTTGCAGGAACGCGGCTATCACTACAGCCAATCCATAAATAATCTGGTTTTTGACCTAAGGATGATTTTTTAAAAAATTCCGGATCATCAAATTTTTTTTCTAAGGCAAATCGCCTATTACCATCAATTAATTTTTGATATGCTTTATCCATGAGTGTGTTATTTATATTTAATAAGTTCTACTTCTATTTTTCTATGTTTTGCAATATTAATAAAGTTATCTATAACATCTTTTGCATCACGATTCATTTTTCTATTTATACTTGCATCAATTATCAATTTACTGTCATCATTTAGAGCACCGAAAAATTTAATTAAATACCCCTTATTAAAAAAAGTAACATGCTGAGGTAATTTAATTAAATAATATAATTTACCATCTATCACTTCGCTATTAGATTCAAACGAAGATTTAATATTATCTCTGATTATAAAAATTATTGCAATAATTAAACCTGCGCATACACCTTTTAATAAATCACTAATTAACATCACAAAAATTGTAATTACAAATGGTATAAATTGCTCAAATCCAAATTTCCATTGCTCTTTAAAGATAGCTAATTTTGTTAGTTTAAAACCTGTCATAATTAAAATAGCAGCTAAACAAGCGTTAGGTATTAATGCCAGTAAATTGGGTAGTAATAAAACGCTTACTAATAGCAATGATGCATGAATAATGGTTGATAATTTTGATTTAGCTCCCGAATTAATATTTGCCGAACTTCTCACAATTACAGAGGTAACCGGCAACCCTCCAATAAATCCGCATGCAATATTACCAATACCTTGAGCTAATAATTCTTTGTTTGTATTTGACTCGTTTTTATCGGGATCTAATTTATCAACCGCTTCAATTCCAAGTAAAGTTTCTAAACTTGCAACAACAGCTAGCGTGAAAACAATTATCCAAAATGCACTTGTGTTTGAATGGCTAAAATCAGGAAAAAAAAGATTGGCTTGTAAATCAGAAATAGATGATATTGAAGGGAGATTTACTAAATGTTGCTCATCAATCGCTAAGAACGAGTTACTTTTAAAAGAAATTGTTAAGAGTATACCAAATACAACAACTAATAACGGACCAGGGATGTTTGATAATATTTTATTTTTTTTATAAAACGATTTTTCTGCTATTATTAAAAGTATAATTGAAACTAAACCAATAATTAATGCACCGGGTGTTATAAAATTTATCATGTTGACCAATTCTGAAAAGGAGTTTTCTCCGTCCATTTGAATAAATTGTTCATCACCCTCTGGATCTTTATCGTAACCAAACAAATGTGGTATTTGCTTTATGATTAAAATAATGCCGATACCTGCAAGCATTCCTTTTATAACGGCATTTGGAATATAATTTCCGACAGAACCAGCTTTTAAAATGCCTAAAATTAATTGAACAACCCCTGCAAAAACTACAGCAGCTAAAAACACTTGATAATTTCCTAATTGGCTTATGGATGCAAGCACGATAGCTGTTAAGCCGGCAGCTGGACCGGATACACTATATTTAGAGCCACTGAAAATAGTGACTAAAATTCCACCAATAACTCCGGCAATAATTCCAGAAAACAAAGGTACTTTGCAAGCCATTGCTATTCCTAAACATAACGGTAAGGCTACTAAAAACACAACAATGCCTGCCTTAATGTCGGCAAATAAATTCTTTTGAAACATAAATTTTTTAAAATTAAGTAAATTGATTTTTGAAAAAAAAGTCTGGATTAAAAAATAATACAGATACAATTAATTTATTTTTTTGGTGGAGGAATTGGTATTTTTACAGTGCTTGAAGAAAGATTGACATGTAAATTATACCATTTAAAGTTAATACTAGCTTGATTAGTAAAAGAAAAATAATAATGTTGTAAATATTCTACTTCTTTTGGCGACTCATCATTATCAATGGTTTCCTCTTCCTCTTCAGTACTTTGGTTTTGTTGATTTTGATTTTTGACAAATGCTTTATTTTCTTTACAAAAATTAATAATAGATGCTTGAACCGTAAGTGAAAACACACTTAAAATAAAAATGAAAACAAATACGTATCTAATTTTTTTGTTCACGATTAAATAATTAAAATTCACCTAAATAAATAGGTTGTTTATCTCTTAATGATGTGCAAAATAATTAAATTAAATTAATTTTTATTAAATTTAAAGATTATTTAACATTGTTTTAATTTAAATACTTATTTCATGAATTATAAAGTTATTGTACTCGTTTTTGTTTGTCTTAGTCTTTTATCCTGTAAAAAAGAACCGGGTG
>JBILOV010000298.1:0-2741 GCA_044374335.1 Bacteroidia bacterium
TATTCCAATTATGGCAGACCCTATTTCAATGCCACCAAACGAAGATGGTTCAATACCAGTTGATACAAATCCACAAAAAGGAATGAATGCTACTGAAATTTTAAAAAGAGCTATTAACTTTGTTAAAACCGAATCGAAAAAATATACTAAAGGAAATGGCGTTACTACAGGGAGTAAAGCTGAATTTATAGCTACTTTTAATTATAAACCTAAAGAATTAAATCCTGAAGCTGATGTGCAAGGTACAATTACAATGCACTTAAGTATTGAGGCAAAAGAAGGAAAATACCGTTATACCATTTCAAAAATTAATCATAATGCTATAAAAACAGAACTTTCGGGTGGAGATGTATTTAGTGAAGTACCGAAATGTGGGAGTATGAATTTACCTACAGTTCTTTGGAAACGAATTAAAAGTGAAGCCATGAAACAAAGTGGTGTATTAGCAAATGATTTAAAAGAAGCAATGAAAATATCTAGTTCTACACCAGTTAATTCAGATGAATGGTAGCCAATTACTTTTCATAATTTCATTAAAACGAACATTTTCAAAATGTATTTAAAAACTTGAGTTTTAAAAATCTAAAAACACTAATGTAAAGTTAGTTTTTAAAAATCCCGATTTATTAATAAATACCTTTATGTATAAAAAATTACTTCTTAAACTTTCCTTTTAATGCAGCCAATGCCGACATCATATCATTAGGATCATAACTTGCAATTTCTTCTTTTTTTGGAGTTGATTTTTTTACAGAAGTAACTCCTTCACCTTTCATTGATAAAGCGATTCGCTTTCGTTTCACATCACACTCCGTAACATTTACCCAAACATGCTGACCAACTTTTACAATTAAATTTGGATCATCTACAAAAGTATCGCTTAATTGAGAAACGTGCACTAAACCATCTTGATGAACACCAACATCAACAAAAGCACCAAAATTCGTTACGTTTGTAATGATGCCAGGCAAACGCATTCCTTCACGTAAATCTTCAATACTATGCACATGCTCATCGAAACTAAATATTTCAAAAGATTTACGCGGATCGCGACCTGGTTTTTCTAACTCACTGATAATATCCTTTAATGTAGGAATACCAATCGTTTCAGTAACATAAGTAGTTAAGTTAATTTGTTTACGAAGTTCCTTATCCTTAATTAAATCATCGATACTACAATTTAAATCACTCGCCATCTTTTCTACAATATAATAAGACTCGGGATGAACCGCACTTTTATCTAACGGATGAATGCCATCTCTGATTCGAAGGAAACCTGAACATTGTTCAAATACTTTATCTCCCATGCGATTTACTTTTAATAAGTCTTTACGAGATTTAAAGGCTCCATTTTCATTTCTATAATCAACAATATTTTTTGCAAGGCCTTCACCGATACCAGATACATAAGATAATAATTGTTTGGATGCTGTATTTAATTCAACGCCTACTCCATTTACACAACTCATCACCACATCATCTAGTTTGTTTTTTAATGCATTTTGATCCACATCGTGCTGATATTGGCCAACCCCAATAGATTTAGCATCTAATTTTACCAATTCGGCTAACGGATCGGCTAAACGACGACCAATAGAAACTGCACCTCTAACGGTTAAGTCATATTCAGGAAATTCTTCACGAGCTACATCCGAAGCAGAATAAATAGAAGCGCCTGCTTCACTAACCATAATTACGGGAATTGTTTTTGGCAACACTTCAATGCTTCTAATAAATTGTTCTGTTTCTCTAGAGGCAGTTCCATTTCCAATAGCAATTGCTTCTAACTCATGTTTGGCGCACAAGGCCATAACCATATGTTGCGCATCCATTACCCTTCGCTGCGGTTCGTGAGGATAAATAACTGTTTCTTCCAATAATTTACCTTGTGCATCTAATGCAACTACCTTACATCCTGATCTAAATCCTGGATCAATAGCTAAAATAGATTTTTGTCCTAAAGGTGAAGCTAACAATAGTTCGCGTAAATTATCTGCAAATACCTGTATAGCTTTTTCATCGGCAATTTGTTTCGTAAATAAACGCATTTCCGCTTCAATGCTAGGTTGCAATAAACGCTTATAACCGTCTTCAATAGCTAAAACAATTTGTTCGGCACATTCATTTTTAGATTTTATAAATTGTTTTTTAATTAATTCATAAGCCGCTTCATCGTCAATCACTAAATCTAAAATTAAAATATCTTCTTTTTCTCCACGACGCATAGCTAACATTCGATGACTGGGGCAAGACATTAGAGCTTCTTCCCATTCAAAATAATCTTCAAATTTTTGTCCCTCTTCTTCTTTCCCTCTAATTACTTTTGTTTTTATAATTGCGGAACGTTTAAACAATACACGCATTGATTCTCTAACAACGGCATCTTCACTAATAATTTCAGAAATAATATCACGCGCACCGTGCAGAGCTTCGTCCGGATTTTCTACACCTAATTCTTTATTCACAAATTTTAAAGCTTCCGGAAACAAATCATTTATTGTTTGCTCCATAATAATTGTTGCTAAAGGCTCTAAACCTTTTTCACGGGCAATCGTTGCCTTTGTCCTTCTTCTTGGTTTAAATGGCAAATACAAATCTTCTAGCGTTGATAAGGTTTCGGCTGATAAAATTTTATCAGATAATTCGGGAGTTAATTTCCCTTGACCTTCAATAGATTTTAAAATGCTATCTCTACGTTGCTCTAATTGTCGCAGGCGTTCAATTTCATTTTTAATAGTTAT
>JBILOV010000059.1:0-10594 GCA_044374335.1 Bacteroidia bacterium
GTTTTTTTCTAAATCTAGTTCTCAAAATAGTTCAACTACTTATGTGAGTGATCCTTCAAAGCCGGTTCCATTTACTGAAGATGTATTAGATGGAAGAACCAAAGAATACATGACCGATGACCAGCGTTTTGCAAGCAGACGAACAGATGTGATTACATTTAAAACTAATGTGTTAGAAAAGGATTTAACTTTAGCAGGAACACTGATTGCTGATTTAAAAGTGGCGATTTCAACCACTGATGCTGATTTTGTAGTGAAAGTGATTGATGTATTTCCAGATGGATTTAATTATGATACGTTAGTTGATGGAAAAGGCAATGGTAGTGACTATTTAATGGATGGATATGAAATGTTGGTGCGTGGCGAAATTATGCGAGGACGATTTAGAAACAGTTTTGAAAAACCGGAAGCGTTTGCGCCGAATAAAATTACAAGTGTTAAATTTGAATTACCAGATGTGGCTCACACGTTTAAAAAAGGGCATCGTTTAATGATACAAGTTCAAAGTTCATGGTTTCCTTTAGCTGATAGAAATCCGCAACAGTTTGTAGATATTTATCATTGTGAGGACAAGGATTTTATTAAATCTGAAATTAAATTATTTCATGATGCGAGCAATGCATCAAGTATAATTTTGCCGATTCTGAAATAGAAGAATTAAACACATAGTCACATAGATAGAATTCCTATGTGACTATGTGTTTTAAAAAGTTTACTACAACTTCTCAAAAGCAATTTCAAACGCTGCAATTGTTTTATCTATATCTTCTTGTGTATGTGCTTCACTCATAAATCCTACTTCGTAGCCTGAAGGTCCCGAGTAAATGCCATTCTCAAGTAATGCATGATACAACACTTTAAAATGTTTCATGCTTTCTGCGTCAATATCTTCAGCGCATCTAATTGATTTTTTGTCGGTAAATGCTAGCCAAAAAATGGAGCCAATACTAAATATTTGAAAATTGTGTTTTTTATTTTTACACAAACCAGCAATTAATTTTTGAGTTTTAGCTTCTAAATCAGCGTAAAAATTTGGTTTTAAACATTCCGTTAGTTGTGCAATTCCAGCCGTCATGGCAACTGGGTTTCCACTTAAAGTACCAGCTTGGTAAACGTTACCTTCGGGAGAAATGGATGACATAATTTCTTTACTGGCACCATAAGCTCCAACCGGAAATCCACCTCCAATAATTTTACCATAAGTAATAATATCAGGTTTTATGTTATAATAACCAGCAGCACCACAAAAACAAATTCTAAAGCCACTAATAACTTCGTCAAAAATCAGCAACGTATTATTTTTTGTGCAAATGTCTCTTAAAAACTGTAGGAATTCTTTTTCTTGTAACAATAAACCATTGTTAGCTGGAATTGGTTCAATAATGATACAAGCAATTTCATCTTTAAATTGAGCAAACGCTTGTTCAATAGCGGCTTTATTATTTAATGGAACTACAATCGTTTCTTTAACAAAACTTTCTGGTACACCTGCAGATGATGTTTCTCCAAATGTTACTAATCCTGACCCTGCTTTTACTAATAAAGAATCAGAATGACCATGATAACATCCTTCAAATTTTAATATTTTGTTTCTTCCTGTATAACCGCGCGCTAAACGAATAGCACTCATTACAGCTTCTGTACCACTGCTCACAAAACGTATTTTTTCAATATATGAATTGAAAGTTAAAATTAGTTCAGCTAGTTCATTTTCTAATCGCGTTGGCGCACCAAATGAAGTTCCATTACGCATTGTTTTTTCTACGGCATTCAAAACATTAGTGTTTGCATGTCCTAAAATTAATGGTCCCCAACTTGCACAATAATCAATATATTCATTTCCATCAGCATCCCAAACGTGTGAACCTTTTCCTTTGTCAATAAAAATTGGAGTTCCCCCTACACTTCTAAAAGCACGAACAGGAGAATTTACACCACCTGGAAAAAACGCTTTTGCTTTTTCGAATAATTGAGCGGATACTTGATTTTTCATATTGGAGATTTTTTCGCAAATATAAAGGTTTGAAGGATATATATAGAATTCTTTCCAATAAAAAAGGCTATCTCATAGAGATAGCCTTTTTTATTTTTACTAAGCTAAATATTATGCTTATTTGTGACCTTTTTTAGCTGGAGTAGCAGCAGCGATTGAATCAGCAACTCTTGCAGAATCAGCAGCAAATTTAGCAGCAGCTTCAGCAGCAGCAGCAGCTTCAGCAACTTTTGCTAAAGAATCAGCTTGAGCTTGAGCTACAGCAGCTAATGAATCTTCAGTTTGTTTTTGTTTAGCAGCCATTTCTTCTTTAGAAGGACCACAAGATACAAATGCAGTAGATAATAAAGCTACAGCAACAATAGATAATACTTTTTTCATTTTAGTTTTTTTAAGTTTTGTTAATTCGGATGCAAAAATACAAGTTTTTTTTAATTTTAGTTAAAAAAATGAAAAAAAAATATTTTTTTTTCAACATTCTGTTTTTCAGACTATTAAAAGCATCATAAACTGTATTTTTGCGCTATTATGTATAAACTATTTTTAAAGCCTTTACTTTTTAAGCTAGATCCTGAAAAAGCTCATTATTTAACCTTCGATTTACTAAAATTTTTTCTTGGAAATGCCTTCGGGAGATTTATGGCGAATTCAATTTTTGGGTTTAGACATTTAAAACTTAAAAAAAAATTATTTGGATTAACATTTGAAAACCCAGTTGGACTAGCAGCTGGTTTAGATAAGGATGCAAAGGCATTTAACGAATTATCATCACTAGGATTTGGTTTTATTGAAATAGGAACATTAACACCAAAACCCCAATCAGGAAATGAAAAACCAAGGTTGTTTAGATTACCAAATGATAACGCATTAATTAATCGAATGGGCTTTAACAATGAAGGAGTTGATGCTGCTGCCATTCGTTTAAAATACAAGAAAACAAGCTGTGTTATTGGTGGAAATATTGGAAAAAATAAAGTAACACCAAACGAAGAGGCTATAAACGATTATGAATATTGTTTTAATGCTTTGTTTGATGTGGTAGATTACTTTGTAGTAAACGTAAGTTCACCCAATACTCCAAACCTCAGAGAGCTTCAAGATAAAGAACCTTTAACTCAATTGTTGAAGCATTTGCAAAAAATTAATAATGAAAAACCAAAACGTAAACCCTTATTATTAAAAATTGCTCCTGATTTAACCAATTCTCAATTAGATGATATTATTGACATTGTTGCTTCCACTAAAATTGATGGAATTGTAGCAACTAATACTACTATTGCGCGTGAACCTTTATCTTATCCCAAAACAGAAATAGAAACTATAGGAATGGGAGGATTAAGCGGAAAACCACTAACTAAAAGAAGTACAGAAGTTATTGCTTATTTAAAAACTAAATCAAATAATGCATTTCCTGTAATTGGTGTTGGTGGTATTCATAGCCCCGAAGATGCCATTGAAAAAATAAAAGCAGGCGCTGATTTAATTCAATTATACACAGGTTTTGTTTATGAAGGCCCCGCTTTAATCAAAAAAATCAATAAAGAACTCATCAATCAAAATATATTAAAATGAAGTTAATTGAATGTCCCAGAGATGCGATGCAAGGAATCAAAGAACTTATTCCTACAGATATAAAAGCAAAATATATTAATTCGCTTTTAAATATTGGCTTTGATACCATTGATTTTGGAAGTTTTGTTTCTCCAAAAGCCATTCCTCAAATGCACGACACAGCGGAGGTTTTAAAACAATTAGATTTATCGACCACTAAAAGTAAATTGTTAGCCATCATTGCTAATACACGTGGGGCGCAAGATGCCTGTTCTTTTGATGAAATTCGTTATTTAGGCTTCCCATTTTCTATTTCAGAAACGTTTCAACAACGAAATGCCAATTCTAGTATTGCAGAATCTTTAATTAGGGTTGAAGAAATTCAAAATCTTTGTGTTAAAAACAATAAGGAGTTAGTGGTTTATATTTCTATGGCATTTGGTAACCCCTACAATGATGTTTGGAATAGTGACATTGTAATAAACTGGACAAAAAAATTAGGTGACTTAGGTGTAAAAATTATTGCTTTATCTGATACGGTTGGTGTGTCGAACCCTGAAAATATTAGCTATTTATTTTCAAATATTATCCCTGAATTTAAAACCATTGAAATTGGGGCTCACCTCCACTCTACTAAAGAAAAAGCTCAGGAAAAAATTGATGCTGCTTATAAGAGTGGTTGCAAGCGTTTTGATACAGCTATTCATGGTTTTGGAGGATGCCCTATGGCCAAGGATGATTTAACTGGAAACTTAGCAACTGAAGATTTAGAAGAATATTTTAAATTCAATAATATTCCTTTAAACCTTAATAACGATTTATTAAATAAAGCATACTTAGAAAGCTGGGATGTTTTTAATAGGTACCATTAAACGTATAATATATTATGTAAGCATTTATAAATTGAATTCAAGAACTAAGATTATTTACTTTTAAAATTATGTTTTTGGTATTGAAATTGTAATGTTAATATTTAGCATAATTTAATAGTTAATATAATGTATTGATAGTTACATTTGTAATCAATAAAACAACTTTAATAAAAAATAAAATATGTATCCAGAAGCATTAGTTACACCAATGAAGGCAGAATTAACTGCTGTTGGTTTTGAAGATTTAAGAACACCAGATAGCGTTGAAAACGCTTTAAAAAATGAAGGCACCGTTTTAATGGTTGTAAATTCAGTTTGCGGTTGCGCAGCTGGTGCTTGCCGACCAGGAGTTAAATTGAGTTTAGATAATGATAAAAAACCAGCACATTTAGCTACTGTATTTGCAGGATTTGATGGTGATGCGGTAAATCAAGCTCGTCAGCATTTTGCACCTTATCCTCCCTCTTCACCAGCAATTGCTTTATTTAAAAATGGTGAATTAGTTCATTTTGTAGAACGTCATAACATTGAAGGCAGAACAGCTGCCATGATTTCTGAGCATTTAAAAATGGTTTATGACGAATTTTGCTAATCATTAATTGCAAACAATTCACTTTTAAAAAGTACTGAAAAATTAAAAGCCTCCATGTGAGGCTTTTTTTAATTTTAAACTATGCTAATTTTAAATAACACATCTCTTAAACCATATAATACTTTTAGTATTGATGCCACGGCAAAATACTTTACATCCGTTAATTCAATTCAAAATATTGAAGAACTTTTAATGAGTAATGAATATAAAACCAATGAACATTTAATTATTGGAGGTGGCAGTAATTTACTATTTACCAAAAATGTAAATGCTTTAGTAATTAAAAATGATTTAAAAGGAATTGAATTAGTAAAAGAAACGGAAGATTTTGTTTTTGTGAAATGTGCTGCAGGAGAAGTTTGGCATGAGTTTGTTTTGTGGTGTATAAATAAAAACTACGGAGGCTTAGAAAATTTATCTCTCATTCCGGGTTGCACTGGCGCTAGTCCTATGCAAAATATTGGTGCTTACGGCGTGGAAATAAAAGATACTTTTTATGAATTAGAAGCTATACACACCGAAACAGGTCAATTAAAAATATTTACCAAATCAGAATGTGAATTTGGATATAGAGAAAGCGTATTTAAACGTCAATTTAAAAGCCAATTTATTATTACATCCGTTACTTTTCAATTAGCAAAAAAACCAGTTTTTCACATAGAATATGGCGCCATTAAACAACAATTAGAAGCCATGAATGTTTCTGAATTAAATGTAAAAGCTGTTTCAGATGCTGTTATAAATATTAGAAGCAGTAAACTACCTAATCCAAAAGAAATAGGAAATGCCGGTAGTTTTTTTAAGAATCCAGAAGTATCCGCCCACCAATTTCATAATTTAAAAGCAGAGTTTCCTAATTTGGTTGCATATCCTTTAGATAATGGAAATTACAAATTAGCGGCTGGTTGGTTAATTGAACAAAGTGGATTAAAAGGCTATCGAAAAAATGATGCTGGAGTTCATAAATTACAAGCATTAGTATTAGTAAACTACGGCTCTGCTACTGGAAATGAAATTTACGATTTATCCACATATGTTTTACAAACAGTAAAAGCTAAGTTTGATGTTGATTTAGAGAGAGAAGTAAATATTATTTAAATGGTTATTTAATACCAATTAGCCGTTGTATTAGTTATCATTAAAAGTCTTTTTTAAAATCATTTAAAATATTTGGGCGCGTCCGCCAGCTGGCTGACCGGGCTTTACGCTTCAATCTTTTAAACCTGCGCTAACGCTTAATTTTAAAAGGATTTACGCTCCAATCCCTCGCGCAAGTTTAATTTAATAAAGTAAGTTTATGCCACTGTTGTTATTTTCTCAAACAGTATTTTTCACATAAATAAAATGGAACGCGGATGACGCGGATAATTAAGATTTTAAGATGAAATCAGTTTTAATCTTATTAAATCTGTGTTATCTGCGTTCTATTATTTTTAATTACAACAAATAAAATCATTTTTAATCCTATTAAATCAGCGGTATCAGCGTTCTATTATTTTTAATTACAACAAGTAAAATCATTTTTAATCCTATTAAATCAGCGGTATCAGCGTTCTATTATTTTTAATTACAACAAATAAAATCATTTGTAATCCTACTAAATCTGTGTTATCTGCGTTCTATTATTTTTAATTACAACAAATAAAATCAGTTTAATCCTATTAAATCATTGATATTTGCGTTCCATTTTTTAAATAGTTACAAATCCACAACAACAGAAAGATGATAGAATTTAAAATTGCTAGAACCCTTTTTAAAAAGTAGCTCCAATAGTCATTGTTAACTGACCGGTAAAAAAGTGGTGGTTGGCTTTACCATTGCCTTTTCCTAAAACCAAAACATTTCGGTAATCAGCAAAAGAACCTTTACCCATAAATTCAAAAACGCCATTTTTTAAAAATTCCAATCTAAATCCAGATTCTAAACCAACTATCCAACCTGCCATGTGCCATTTATTGTTTAAGCGGGTTCCTTGCATTCTAACATCAGTTCTTGGGTAAACAATACCTGCGCCAGGTTTCACAACAAAACCTACATTAAAATTTTTAGAGGGTTGATATAACTTCCATCTCTTAATAAAATTTAACATCCAAAAATTAGCACCATCAGTATGTTCAAAATGTAAAAAATTATCAGGATCTAAAATAGTGTCTTTGTCAATATAATTGCCATTAAAATCACCTTTGATATGAACTTTTTGGTAGTTTGTTACAACATATTTTGTGTGATCATAATTTAATTCAATACCAAAATCTTTTTTATTATTAAAATAATAACCTACCCTCATTACAAACTGTGGGATGGTAATATTTACAACATCTTTTATTTGATTAAAGTCTGGTCTATCTTTAGCTTCAGCATTATAAATTGTAAAATCATAATTATGATATTTACCTGTTTCTGGATAATAGGTATTTGAACGGTTTTCGAAATGTATATCACTCTTACTATAGGTAGCACGAGTATAACCCCACATTAAATAAATATTTCCTTTTTTCAATCTTTTTGATTCAGAAGGAATTGAAGAAATTTCAGTTTGAGAAAAGGAGACAAGATACAATAAATAAAAAAATAAAAATGCAATGAGCTTCATCATATATGTGTAATAAATTCGGCACAAAGATAGCGATTATTGTTTTCCAAATTTATGATAATTCTCAGATAAGTATCTAAAAATGGCTCAGCAAAACTTGGCCATTCAATAAATAAATAATTACCAGATAAAATATATTCTTCAAATCCCAACTCAAATAATTCTTCGGCTGATTTTAATCTGTATAAATCAAAATGAAATATTTCTAAATTTGAATCAGTATGATATTCATTTACAATTGAATAAGTTGGACTACTCATAGTATCAATTACACCCAAATGATTGCACAATGATTTTATAAAAGTTGTTTTTCCAGAACCCATTGGCGCATCAAATAAAAATACTCGCTGATTTTTAGCAAACTCAATTAGTTGTTTTGCGGCTTCTTTATGAAGAGAAATATCCGAAATGTCAATTCTTATTGATTGCATAGAAATTCAATCATCTTAACTAAATTTATAAAATATGTTTTTTTGTCCACTTTTTGTTTTTCTTTACTAATTATATCAAAAATAAACCAGTTGTTTTTATTAACAACTAAAGCTTTATTTTTCCTTAAATAATAAAAATCATTTCCATCTAATTTATATAATTCATTTGAATCAGAATTTTTAATTATAAAAAATTCACTTGAGTCGTATGATTTCATAACATGAATATTTTTTGAAGAAAATACAATGTGCTTACTATCAGCGTATATTAATTTACCTTTACAATCATAAACATCATCATTTAATTTATTATTGTAAACAGCACTGCAGCAGTATATTGAGGTATCTTCAATATTAATAGCAATTTCGTGGTATTTGCACTTAATCACTTCTAATCCATTAGAATCAATTAATCCATTTATTCTTATTGTTTTTTTTTCAAATTCAATATTATTTTCTGTTTCAAAATAACCACGTATTTTTGAATCTTTAATATTATCAAAACCAACGGATAATTGTTGTCCTTTTTTGTTAAAAAGATGCAATTTATTTTGAAATAAAATTTTAAAATAGTTTGAGGAATCCTGATAATTGTATTGTAATTCTTGCTGATTAGGAAAAGTAATCATACTATCCGGAAATCGCTCTGATAGTAATTTTATTTTTTGATTCTTTTGATTAATATAAAAATAATCTAAAGCAACAATTTCTTCTCCAGTTAAAGGATTTACCTCTTTTTTAAATTCACTTTTATTTGCAACTAAAGCTATTTGATTAGTTTTATCAAAACCATATGCCGTATCATATTCTGGTTTAATAATTATGGTTTGACCTTTTTTAAACCCCCATTTTTTATTTTCAGAAAATAGTAAGAGCGATTGCGAAACCACCAATGTTTTAAAAAAGACAAATACGATTATAAATAAAAGAGATTTGATATGATTATAAAGTAAATTAATAATAAATATAAAGAATCTATTTTAACACAACGCCTTTAAATCTGATTTTTTGAGATGCAGGATTGGCATTTGAAACTATTTCCACCACTCTATCTTGTCTATCGTAAACAGATTTTGTATCAAAACTAACAATTATTTTAGCGCTTTCATTTGGCATTATTGGTTGCTTAGGAAAGTCAACACTAGTGCAAGAACACTCAACTTTTGTTTTAGTAATTAATAATGGATGATTACCAGAATTTATAAAATCATATTGAATTTTAACGACGTCTCCTTTTTTTACAAATCCAAAACTTTGTTTAGTATCTAAAAATTTTAGTTGAGGTTGTGCATAGCAAATCATGCCTGTTAAAAACAAAATGAAACAAAAAACCCTTCCATTTCTGAAAGGGTTTTTAATACTATTATTTAATTTATTTAGCATCTGGCGTTGCTGGTGCAATTGGCGCAGCTTCAACTACTCCTTTAATTTTAACTAATTTACTTGGTTCTTTTGAGTTAGATGTAATAGTTACATTTTTCTCAAACGGACCAGGGCGTTTTGTATCATATTTTACTTTGATACTAGCCGTTTTTCCTGGTAAAATTGGTTCTTGAGGCCAACCTGGTTTACCATCAATAGTAGTTGCTGTACAACCACATTGTCCTTGAACATTTGAAATAGTTAATGGAGATTTTCCTATATTTTTAATTTTAAACTCTCTAACACCATTTGCATCAAATTTAACAGTTCCATAATCTAAAACTTCGGCATCAAATTTCATTTCAGCTGCGTTAGGATCAATACTTGGAACTACAGAACCATTTTCTTGGGCGTTTGCAGAAAATCCTATTGTAAAGAATAATGCTGCGGCTGCTAATACTTTTTTCATTTTTTTAGTTTTATATGTTTAATTATTTTTTCTCTAATGGAGCTCCTTGAGAAGGTTGTGATTGAGGAAACGCTTCTTCAACAGGCTTGGCTGCAATGTTACCTTTTATTTGTAACGTTTGAGTTCCTGATTTTGCATTTGATTGAACAGAAACTGATTTGCTAATAGGTCCTACTCTATTAGAATCGTATTTTACTTTAATTTCGCCTGATTTACCTGGTAAAATTGGGTCTTTTGGACATTGAGGTACTGTGCAACCGCAAGAACCTTGACACATTGTAATAATTAAGGGCTCTTTACCTGTATTTTTAAATTTAAAGACGCATTCACCATTATCACCTTGTGTAATGTTTCCGTAATCATGAACCATTTTATCAAATTTGATATCTGCTAAACTTGTAGGGGCAACAGATGCTGTTGTAGCAGCTCCATGGTTATGACCATCATTTGCACTATGTTCTTGAGAAAAAGATACTACGCTTAAGGAAGCTACAAAACCTAGAGTAAAAATTAATTTTTTCATTTTATTATTTGTTATATTGTTTACGTTTAAAAATTATTCTAATATCGTGCCATAAAGATACTATGCATATGCAATAGTATGATTATTTTTGCGAAATTTAACAAAATTTTTAATACTATAGATGGAAATCGCTAAAACATATAATTCTGCTCAGGCAGAACAAACTTGGTACCAGTATTGGTTAGATAATAAATTCTTTAAATCTATA
>JBILOV010000300.1:0-2708 GCA_044374335.1 Bacteroidia bacterium
ACTATTCTTTTCGTTCTTTTGTTTATTATAATAACTTTTTTAATTTATCTTTTTTTTGCACCCTTATTTTTAGAAATAAATAGTTTAACTGGATTGTATAGATTGAGGCTACATTATTTTGGAAGCCTAAATTTTATCCTAAAAAATGAATCTATAATAATTGAAGTTAAAATATTATGCTGGAAAAAGTACGTTGATTTACTTGAAGTAAATTTTTTTACTTCAAAAAAAACTTACAAAAGTTTACGTAAAAAGAGCGCAAATATTTCGTTTAAAAAAATTAAAGCAATATTTAAAAGTTTTAAAATAAATGAATTTGAAATGTCCATTTGTTTTGCTGATATGCCAATCAATGGAATTTTATATCCTGTATTTTATCTACTAGGATTTTATTTTAAAAAAAAGATTGCAATTAATTTTATTGAAGAGAATAAAATAATAATTGAAGTAGAAAATAATTTAGCCCGTATGAGCTGGGCATATTTTAGCTCTTAATATAAAAAAATAAAACATGAATAATTTGAATGAAATGCTTGAAAAAATGACTGAATTCCTTAAAACTGAGGTAAAAGCTGAAACAATAATAGGTCAACAATTTAAATTAGGTGAATTCAATTGTATTCCGGTAATGTCTGTTGGATTAGGATTTGGAGGAGCTGGTGGCGAAGGTGATGCGAAAATAGCTGGTGATGCCCATGGAAACGGAATGGGTGGCGGAGCAGGTATAGGCATGGGGCCAATTGGATTTTTAGTGAATAAAGGAAGTGAAATTCAATTTATTCCAACACGTTCTTCAAGCGGTTTAAGTGCCGCAATTGAAAAATTACCTGATTTAGTTAGTAAATATTTTGATAAGAAAAAAGAAAAAGTAGCGGCTTAATTAAAACAAATAAAAAGAAGCTGCCACTTTGAGACAGCTTCTTTTTTAATCCTTTGAATATTGTATAATGCTCTTTTTAAGAATTTTATTTCTAATTATTATAATCTAATAAAGTTTAATATGGTTCTTAAAAGTATTTTATAGGTTAATTAAAATAAAATTTAGGAAAGTTTTATTTTTAACAGAATCTTATTATTTTTTTACAAGTTAATGCTTCCCTCTACCTATGCTGATGTTGTATCTTACACAATCCCAATATTCTTTGGTATAGCTTACAAATATTTCATCACCAGCAGCAATATCTCTTTTTGCAACTATAAAACATTTATCGCCATCAATTTCATAAATGCAATTATTGGTTAATCCTTTTATTCTTGTTAAACCAGCCGCATCATTTGCAAAACGGGCTTTGTGTTGTGGGGTATTCCAAGCGTCAATACAATTTTTTTTATTTATGAAAAACAAATATCCGTCTTCGTCTTTTTCAACTCGTCTTTCATATTCTTTCCAATCAATAACTTCGCCTAAGTATTCAATTACTCTAGTGCCTTTTTTTATTGCGTTTGTGGTAAATAAACCTTTACCAGAATTTGGGAGCTGTGATGTTTTTACTTTTAGTGCCATAGTTGGGTAAAGATAATATCTGAAACGGATATATTAGAATAAAAAATAAAATATATAAAACAATTTTGAAGTTTATTGAATTTTTTCCACTAAAAAATCATAGCTCACTTTTTTCTCAACAAAATCATTTTTCGACTTATTTTTTTTTGTAATTAAAGTTGCCGGTATGGCACCACTCCATAATTCGGATATTTTATTTATAAAATCATTTCCATTTACTTCATCTAATAATATCATCTCACAAGTGTATTTAGCTTTTACAACAAATGGCTTTACTCTTTTTTCAAGTTCTTCCTTAAAATCCATACTCACTAAAAGCACTTTCACTTTTTTAGAACTGTAATCTCGGTGTAGTTTTTCAAAATCAGGTAACTCTGCCACACAAGGTTTGCACCAGGTAGCCCAAAAATTAACTACGTAAGTTGTATCCGAATTATTGAAGATTCTTTTCATTAAAGCATCAATTTTATAAACCTCAATTTTTTGAGCAAATAATGTATTCCCACAAAATACTATAAAAAGCAAACAGATTTTAAGGATGATTTTCTTTGTAATCATATTCTTCTATTAAAAGTTTAATGTCACTAATTAATCGTGTAACTTCTACGCTATCTGTTCCATCATAAAAACCTCGTAAATGTCTTTCCTTATCTACTAAAGCAAAATTTTGAGTATGAATAAAGTCATCAACATCACCATTACCTGACTCGTTATTTAATAAATAACCTTGTCGTGCCATATCGTATAAATGTTTTTTTTCTCCTGTTAAAAAATGCCATTGTTTGTTTTTTACGCCATGTAGTTTTGCATAATCCATTAATACTTTTAACGAATCTTCTTCAGGTGAAACCGTGTGAGATAAAATTAATACATCTTTGTTGTTTCCAAATTTCTTATAAACTCTTTCAAGTTCGGTACTCATAATTGGGCATATAGATTGACAGGTTGTAAAGAAAAAATCGACTATGTAAATTTTATTTTTTACGGTTTCTTCTGTTACTTTTTCGTTGTATTGATTTACAAAACAAAATGGCTTTACAATATGAAACGCAGTATCTCCTTTTTTGATGCTATTTTTTTTGCCGAAGTAGGGTAGAGTTCGTAGTGGTTTTTGTTCGTTTTTATTTATTATGTACCATCCAATAAAAGCTAATGGTATAACTAATAATAACCAATAATTTTTTTCTTTAATATTAATTTTACA
>JBILOV010000301.1:0-2697 GCA_044374335.1 Bacteroidia bacterium
TTGGCAATTGAAGTCAAATTATTTAGTTTATAATTGTTTGTAATATTTATTTAATGTTGTGAATTTTATTTTCATATTTAAATTTTGAATTTACATAATGAAACGTATCTTTGTTTAAAATTAATCTAAATAAGATAATTAAGGATGATTTCAGTACTTATAGCCGATAATAATTATTTAAGCCGTCTGGGTTTGTATACCTTATTAAGCACTACACCTAATATTGAAGTAGATTATATCGAGGATGATAATTTTGATAATTTAGTTTCTTGTATTAAAAAAAATAAACCCAAAATTTTAGTTTTAGATTTTCAATCACTTGGTTTTAATTCTAAACACATAGCAACATTATCCAATACTTTTAAACGTCTGCAAATACTAGCAATTACTGATTATATGAGCAGAAGCGAGATGCAATCAGTTTTAGATTCCGGTGTAAGAAGTTATTTATTAAAGGAATGTGACAAAGATGAAATTATTGAGGCTTTGCATTCAACTTATAGTGGCGAACGTTTTTTATGTGGTAAAGTAGCTTATTTCCTTTCTAATTCAGATGATTTAGAATCAATTAAACCACAATTGAGTAAAATATCTTGCAAGGGTTTAGGTATCACTGATAGAGAGTTAGATATTATTCGATTAATAGCAGAAGGTTTATCTAATAAATTAATTGCAGATAAATTAGAATTAAGTACTCATACAATTAATACACATCGTAAAAACATTATGTCTAAGCTTAACATTCCAAATACAGCTGGTATAGTAATGTTTGCTGTTAAGAATAATTTATTAGCTGCTTAATATTCATATAAAATATCCATGTTTACCCCCCAAACACAAACAACAAAAATTATTCGGGCTAAACCATATAACTCTCAATAGCTAAATGGATAAAAATAATAATTAACTAAATATGAAATCTTCGTTAGAAATAAGTGACTTTTTTATACTATTTTTTATAGCTGGTATTTTTTGTTTAGGAATATACACTTTAGTAAAATTCATGAAGAGTAAGGATTAATATTTCACCTTATTTCACAATAATTTTTCTTTGTAAAGCCTTTAAAACAAAAGATTTATCTATCTTTGTTAGCTATTATGCAAGAACAAATTTTAATCCTCGATTTTGGTTCCCAGTTCACTCAATTAATTGCTCGTCGCGTGCGAGAAATGAATGTTTATTGCGAGATCCATCCCTACAATAAAATTCCAGATATTACTTCAAACATAAAAGGAGTTATTTTATCTGGTAGCCCACATAGTGTTCGTCAGGATAATCCATTAAATCCTAATTTAGATAACATTAAAGGTAAATTACCCTTATTGGGTATTTGTTATGGCGCCCAGCTGTTAGCACATTTTTATGGTGGCGAAGTTGGTAAATCAAATTCTCGTGAATACGGAAGAGCCAACTTAAGTTTTGTTGAGGATAACAATCCTTTATTTAAAAATATCAGTAACGAATCTCAAGTTTGGATGAGCCATGCTGACACTATTTTAAAAGTACCAGAAAGTTATAATATTATTGCAAGTACACACGATGTAAAAGTAGCTGGTTTTGCTATTAATGATGAGCAAACCTGGGGAATTCAGTTTCATCCAGAAGTTTATCATTCTACAGAAGGTGCTCAGTTGTTAACTAATTTTGTAAAAGGTATTTGTGGTGCTAAAGCTAATTGGACATCTGATTCTTTTATTGATACAACTGTTGCAGAGTTGAAAGCAAAATTAGGTGACGATAAAGTTGTTTTAGGTTTATCGGGTGGAGTTGATAGTAGCGTTGCAGCCGTTTTATTGCATAAGGCAATTGGTTCAAATTTACATTGCATCTTTGTAGATAATGGTTTATTGCGCAAAAATGAATTTGAAAGCGTATTAGATTCATATAAACACATGGGCTTAAACGTTAAAGGCGTAAATGCAAAAGATCGTTTTTATGCTGCTTTACAAAACGTATCAGATCCTGAAACTAAACGCAAAGCAATTGGTAAAGCATTTGTGGATGTGTTTGATGATGAATCAAAATTAATTACAGATGCCAAGTGGCTTGGACAAGGAACTATTTATCCTGATGTTATTGAAAGTTTGTCTGTTAACGGACCATCAGCTACCATTAAATCTCATCATAATGTTGGCGGTTTACCTGATTATATGAAGTTATCAGTTGTAGAGCCTTTAAGGAGTTTATTTAAAGATGAAGTAAGAAGAGTAGGAACCGCTTTAGGAATTGATGCCTCATTAATAGGTCGCCATCCTTTTCCCGGTCCGGGATTAGCAATTCGTATTTTAGGAGATATTACCGCTGAAAAAGTTCAATTATTACAAGATGTTGATGCTATTTTTATTGATGGATTAAAATCTGCCGGATTATACGATTCTGTTTGGCAGGCAGGTGCTATATTATTACCAATTCAAAGTGTTGGTGTTATGGGCGATGAGCGTACTTATGAAAAAGTAGTTGCATTGCGCGCCGTTTCTTCTACGGACGGTATGACGGCTGATTGGTGTCATTTACCATACGAGTTTTTAGCAAAAGTATCTAACGATATTATAAATAAAGTAAAAGGTGTGAATAGAGTAGTGTACGACATTAGCTCTAAACCACCCGCTACAATTGAGTGGGAATAATTCATTTGGTAGGAATTAGAAATTAGTGATCGGCAAATCAATTAAATAATTTATGACTAAAATAAAAAC
>JBILOV010000001.1:0-34054 GCA_044374335.1 Bacteroidia bacterium
TAGGAATCTCGAATGGGCGTGTTTGTCCCAATTTCAAACAATGCGCCAAACGTTAAGGCAAGATTTGATGGAAGAATGTTTTTATTAAGTATAGTGTTAGACACCTGTTTACCATTAACATATATTTTCGAATTACCATTATCAATAACACAGGTAATGTTTGTCCAAGTATTATAAAAATTATTATAAGAAATATTTGTTAAATGATGTTGATTAGGGTTATCAAAAAATAAAAACTGATTATCAGAACACCCTAACGAATATTCATTGGATGATAAATCTCCTTTTGAAATAATGTAGGGCGAACTGTTACTTTTATAATTAAGATAAACCCATACAGAAAACGAAAAATTATTTTTTAGTTGAAGTGTGTTATTTAAAATATCAACCGTAATATAGTCGTAAATACCATTAAAACTATATGCTTTATTTGGTTTATCAAATCTGTTAGTAGTTAATTTAGCGCCATGCACTTGGCCTTCGTTGCCATTCATGCTTTCATCGTCGGCGTTACCATTAAATGGCCACCAACCAATTAACCCATTTGCAGATACAAAAGGCGGTATTGTTTGAGAAATACCAGAAGTTACAAATCTGCAACTAATCAAAAAAATAAACAACGCTTTTTTCATCTAACTAAACTACAACAAAAATAAATTATTGTCAAGACTTAATATTATAAAAACAAAGGTGTTGTTTTTTATAAATGTCGCTGGCTCAGATTTCTAATCTGTCTACTGGGATAAGTTATCAATTTTTTAATAAAAATAACAACATCTACTAAATACATTAACATACTTTTTAAGTCGCATAATGAGTAACTAAAAAATATTAATGTGCCTCTAACCAATTAGCTCCTACTCCCATTCCAACCTCAACTGGTACATTTAAAGGCAGTGCATGTTTCATATGTTTTTCAATAATTGGTCTAATTAAATCCAATTCAGGTTTGTAAACATCAAACACTAATTCATCATGCACTTGTAAAATCATTTTCGATTTAATATTCATTTGTTTTAATTCGTTATGAATATTAATCATAGCAACTTTAATCATATCAGCAGCAGAGCCTTGTATTGGCGCATTAATGGCATTTCGTTCTGCAAACGACCTTACAGTTGCATTATTTGAGTTGATGTCTTTTAGCCAACGTTTACGTCCCATTAATGTTTGCACATAACCATACTCTTTGGCAAAATTAATTTCATTATCCATATAGGTTTTAATAGAACCGTACTGCGCAAAATAATTGTCAATTAATTGTTTTGCTTCGGCACGAGGAATATTTAAATTTTCGGCTAAGCCAAATGCACCTTGTCCGTATATAATTCCAAAGTTTACACTCTTAGCTTTATAACGCATTTCTTTAGTTACTTCGCTTTCTTCAATCCCATAAACTTTTGCAGCAGTAGCCGTATGAATATCTTTACCTAAATTAAAAGCTTCACACATATTTGGATCACCACTAATGGAAGCTACCACTCGTAATTCTATTTGAGAATAATCGGCACTTAACAAAACGTAATCTTCGTTACGTGGTATAAATGCTTTACGAATTTGCCTTCCTCTTTCAGTTCTGATAGGTATATTTTGTAAGTTAGGATTGTCACTACTTAAACGACCTGTTACTGCAACTACTTGATTGAAGTTGGTATGAATGCGGTTGGTGCTTGGGTTTACTAGGAGTGGTAACGTATCAACATACGTTGATTTTAATTTAACTAGTTCACGATAATCTAATATTTTTGCAACAATAGGATGTTTACCTTCTAGCTTAGATAAAATATCTTCGCCAGTAGCATACTGTCCTGTTTTTGTTTTTTTAGGTTTTTCAATAATTTTAAGATACTCAAATAAAATTTCACCTACTTGTTTTGGGGAAGAAATATTAAATTTAGTTCCTGCTAGCTCTTGTATCTCAGCATCAACTTTTGAAATGTCATCTTGTAATTGAGCGGAAAATTCATTTAATCCTGCAACATCTACATTAATTCCTTCTCTCTCCATACCCGCCAATGCTTCAATTAATGGCAACTCCACTTCATGAAATAATTGTTCGGTTCCTGATTCATTTATAAGGGGTTCAAAAGCATGTTTTAATTTAAGAGTAATATCCGCATCTTCGGCAGCGTAATCTTTAATAATATCTAAGGGAACCGAACGCATACTTATTTGATCCTTTCCTTTTTTTCCAATTAATTCTTCAATACTAATAGGAGAATAATCTAAATAGGTTTCTGCTAAAATATTCATACCATGACGCATTTCTGGCATAAATAAAAAATGTGCAATCATTGTATCCCACAATTTATTTTTAATTTCTACACCATAATTTTTAAGTACTTGCATATCGTACTTAATATTTTGTCCGATTAAGGTTTTAGAAGTATCGGCAAATAAAGGTTTAAATAAATCAATCAACGCTTGTGCCTCGTCTCTGTTTGCCGACACGGGTAAATAATACGCTTCATTAGCTTTTACAGCAAAAGAAAAACCTACAACTTCAGCTTCAATTGTATCTAAGGAAGTTGTTTCTGAATCAAAACAAAACTCAATGTTTGAATTTAAAATGGAAATTAAATTGGCGATAGATTCTGTTGTATTACACAACATATAATTTGGATTGATGTCTTTAATGGTTTTAAACACTTTAGCAGCTTCCGCAACCGCTTCTATATTTTCTTCACTGAACATATCAACTGTAGTAAATAAATCAGTTTTTGGTTTCGCAGTTTCTTTTGTTTTATTAGAATTATTAAATACTTCTTTTCCTCCACCAATATCTTCGCCTAATACTTTTTGAGCAATACCTCTAAATTCTAATTCAGAAAACAATTCGCGTAAAGCATCTTTATTAATAGGTTTAAGCGTTAATTCCTCTTCATTAAATTCAACTGGTACATCTAAAATAATTGTTGCCAACCATTTTGACTGTAATGCTTTTTCTTTATTGTTTTCTACTTTTTCTTTTAATTTGCCTTTAAGTTTATCTGTATTCTCTAATAAATTTTCAATAGTTCCAAAATCCTTTACTAATTGAATAGCAGTCTTCTCCCCTACTCCTGGAATTCCCGGAATATTATCAACCTTATCGCCCATCAATCCTAAAATATCAATTAACTGCCCAACATGTTTAATCTCCCATTTTTTACAAATTTCTTCAACACCTAATATTTCAGCGCCATTGCCCATGCGAGCAGGTTTATAAATAAACGTATTTGCATCAACTAACTGACCATAATCTTTATCAGGCGTCATCATATAAGTTGTAAAGCCTTTTTGTTCTGCAACTTTTGCTAAAGTTCCAATGGCATCATCTGCTTCAAAACCTGGAGTTTTAATAATCGAAATATTAAAGCCTTCAATCAATTGAATAATATAAGGTAAACAGGCACGCAAATCTTCTGGCATTTCTTCGCGTTGTGCTTTATACTCAACAAATTCAGTATGTCTAACTGTTAGCTCGGGAGTGTCATAAACAACAGCTATGTGAGTGGGTTTTTCTTTATTTAAAATTTCTAATAACGTATTAGTAAACCCAAATATGGCAGATGTATTTAATCCTTTTGAACTAATACGAGGATTTGTGCTAAATGCAAAAAAAGCTCTGTAAATTAATGCATAAGCATCTAGTAGAAATAATTTTTTGGGAGTATCTTTTGTTATCATAAATTAATTACTTGCGGCAGGTTGATTAAATTCATTAAAATACGATTCTAGTGTTTCTGCATTAAATGGAATTTCTTTTTGTTCAGCAATTTTTTGGCTGAGTGCTTTATTTGACTTAAAAATATCTTTTAATTGCTTTTTGATGCCTTTTGGTACAATCACTTTAAACTGTCCACTATTATTATCTTCCATCATGCAAAATTCTTCCAATTCAGATGAAACTCCTTCATTCATTTCATCAAAAACAATTTGAAATAAAGAAGTTTTACCCTTACTTAATACTTTAAAAAAACAGGATTTATCATTATGATAAGCACTGATATAGTAATAATTATTATGACCGTAACCATTAATTTTATCTGGTGTGTATAATCTTGTTTTGTTAGCTTTATCCTTAAAGCTAATTTTTTGATACAGTTCACTTTTCTTATTTTTTGGAATTTTTATAGCTCCTCGAACTGTATCACCTTTTAGCAATACGATGTATGCCTCTTCAAATATATCGGGATTTTTTTTTGGTTGCGAAAAAATTAATATTGAATTTAATAGGAGTAAAGCGCAAAGTAGGTGTTTCATTAATAAAGTAAATGTAATTTTAGTAAGTTAAAGGGGGAATTTTATTTCGTAAATAGTGGGCCATAGTTTACCTGTTACCAAAACCTTATCCGAGATAGAATCATAGGCAATACCATTAGTTTCTAATGAATTTGGATTTCTTGTTTTGCTTTCATATAACAAATTACTTAAATCCATTTTACCAACTACATCACCAGTATTTGGATCTATTTTTACAATATAATTTGTTGTCCAAATATTAGCATAAATGTAACCCTTAATAAATTCCAATTCATTTAAGTGTTCAACAACATACCCATTTTCAGCAACATCTAACGTTTTTGTTACATTAAAACTAACGGGATCTAAGTAGGTTAGATAACTTGTACCATCACTCATGATTAAACTTTTTCCATCAGTGGTTAATCCCCAACCTTCGCGGTTAGCGTATGTAAATTGACCACTATTTTTAAAGGTTTTTCCGTCATAAATAAATCCAGTTTGATTTTTGTAAGTTAACTGAAAAACTTTTCCATTTAAAAAAACAATTCCTTCGCCAAAATAAATCGATTTATCAATTTCTGCTTTTACATCAATTTTACCAGTTTTTAAATCGACAATTCCAAATAATGATTTTGCTTGTGGTAAATTATCTGGAGCACCTGTACTTTCAAATAATTTATTATCATGAAATAAAAAACCTTCAGTAAATGAATTTACATCATGTGGATATTGATTTTGAACCGTAAATTTAATTTCAGGGATTTTTGGTGGTTCAGGAATAACGGGTTGTTCAACTATTTTTTCTTTTGTTTTGTCAGATTCGCACGCAAAAATAATTGTTAAAGAAATAACCAGGAAAATAAAATATTTTAATTTATTGCTCATATAATTTTAAAATTTAGATACTCCAAGTAGTTCCCTCTTTACTATCTTTTACTTGAATATTAGCTGCCGTTAATTTATTTCTTATTTCATCTGAAGTTGCAAAATCTTTATTTGCTTTTGCTTTATCTCTCAAATCTAAAACTAATTGCATTACTCCTTCTAATGCAGTATTTGCTTTACCGGTTTCTTCTTCTTTTTTTAAACCCATTACATCAAACACAAAATGCTGATATATTTTATTTAATAAATCTAAATCATCTTGAGTTAAACTTGCCTTTTTATCGTTTACAGAGTTAATAATTCTTATAGCGTCAAACAAATTAGCAATTAATACAGATGTATTAAAATCATCATTCATTGCATTATAACATTCTCTTTCTAATGAAATAATATCTTCAGATGAAGTTGAGGAGGCTTTTAAAGTTTGAAGCGTTTTATAACTATCCATTAAACGATTATATGCTTTCTCTGCGGCAGCTAATGCATCATTACTAAAGTCTAAGGTGCTTCGGTAATGAGTTTGCATCATAAAAAATCTCACGGCCATCGGACTAAAGCCCTTAGTTAATAATGGATGATTACCAGTAAATAATTCCATAGGCAAAAAACTGTTCCCTAAAGATTTACTCATTTTTTGTCCGTTAACGGTTAGCATATTTGTATGCAACCAATAATTTGCAGGACTTTTTCCGCAATAAGCTATGTTTTGTGCAATTTCATTTGTGTGATGGGTTGCTTGTAAATCCATGCCACCGCCATGTATATCAAATTGCTCACCTAAATATTTTGTACTCATTGCCGAGCATTCGATATGCCAACCCGGAAATCCAACACCCCAAGGGCTAGGCCATTTCATTAAATGTTCAGGTTTAGCTTTTATCCATAGTGCAAAATCCAACCGACCTTTTTTATCTTCTTGCCCATCTAAATCACGCGTATTTTCTAATAACTCTTCTAGCTTGCGATTAGTAAGTACTGTATAGTTATTAGTTTTTGAAAATTTCTCTACATCAAAATAAACGGTACCATTATGTTCGTAGGCTAAACCATTTTTAATAATCTGCTTTGCTATTTCTTGCTGCTCAATAATATGACCAGTTGCAGTAGGCTCAATACTTGGAGGAAGTGTATTAAATAGCGCCATAATGTCTCTAAAACCAACCGTATATTTTTGTACAATCTCCATTGGTTCTAATTGAGCTAATTTTGCTTTTTTAGAAATTTTATCTTCACCAACATCGGCATCGTTTTCTAAATGTCCGGCATCGGTAATATTTCTCACATAACGAACTTTATACCCTAAATGCAAAAGATAACGATATATGATATCAAACGACATAAACGTTCTGCAATTCCCTAGATGCACATCGCTATAAACCGTTGGTCCACAAACATACATGCCCAAAAAAGGAGCGTTAATGGCCTTAAATTCTTCTTTTGTTCTTGTAAGCGTATTATAAATAAATAATTTTTCCATATCGAATATCAGCTTATAAATTTAGCAAAAAAAAAGACGGTAATGCACCGTCTTTTTTTGTTTTAAATTTTTTTATTAATTTTCTATTGGAGTATCACCAACGTATATGCCATTTTTATACATTAAAATTCTTTGTAAAATCCCATTTTCATCATAAACATAAGCCTTACCATCCATTAAACGATTATCTTTAAACATGCCGTCTTTAGTTATTAACTTCAGCTTATTGTAAGTTATATACTGACCATTTAAAATCATTGGACCTTTTGAAGTAATTCCGTTTGGCTTTTCATCTGGTTTTAAAACAATTTTTGGTACGTTATCTAAAGCAGCTTCTTTAGTTTTTACTATTGGTTTTTTTGGCTCAAATTCCTTAATAGAGGAAATATCAACAGTTCCATCTTTATATACCTTTTCAGCCTTTAAATCACCATTCTCATGATATTCTTTTATTATTCCAGTTTCTTTTCCGTTAATAAAAGTTCCTTCAATAGCTACTTGACCATTTGGGTGAAAATATTTCACAGGCCCTTCTCTTTTTCCACTTGCATTAAAATTAAATTCATGTTGCGCTTGACCATTTTCGTAATATAACTTGTAAGGACCAACCCAACGATTGTTTTTCCAAGTTCCCTCTTCTAATATTTTTCCACTTTCATGATACATAATAGCGTAACCATCAGGACGACCGTTTTGAAAGGTTAATTGGTTTTTCATATTACCATTACAATAAAACTCTAACCATTTACCTATTTTTCGATTATCAGTAAATTTACCTTCTTCAACTTTTTGTTCCGCAGCATAACAAGTTCCCGGCTTGTGTTTTCCCTTAATAATCCACTTACCCTGTTTTTTTCCTAAAAAATCAATTAAATTAATAGTATCACCATTAATTCCCTTTTCAAATGATATAATCTGAGCATGGCTTATTTGGTAAGCCAATAATATCAGAATAATATAATTATTTTTCATTGATAAAAGCAACTAATTAAGTACGTAATAGTGTGTTTATTATTTAAAATTGCCTATTAAATAACGCATATCACTACAATTTGTTTCAGATTTATTTTCTAAGTTATTTAATTCAGTAGTCAGTTCCTAACTTTTTTTGAAACACTTTTTATGCCAAATTACTCAACATATTATCTACTAGAGATGAGAGATTATATTTTGCAGACCATTTCCAATCATTCCTCGCCTCATCTTCTATGATACTTTGAGGCCAGCTATTTGCAATATCTTGCCTGAAATCAGTTTTATAAGTAATTGTGAAATCGGGAATATGCCTTTTAATTTCAGCAGCAATTTGCTCCGGAGTAAAACTGATGCCAGCCAAATTATAACTACCTCTAATTTTTATATTTTCAGCAGGTGCATGCATTATTTCAATCGTTGCTCTAATAGCATCTTCCATATGCATCATTGGCAAAGCAGTGTCAGCACTTAAAAAACATTCATAAGTTTTATTTTTCAACGCCTGATGAAAAATATGTACTGCATAATCCGTAGTTCCGCCACCCGGTGCAGATTTCCAGCCAATTAAACCTGGATATCTTAAGCTTCTTACATCAACGCCATATTTATTAAAATACCACTCACACCATCTTTCTCCGGCTTGTTTACTAATTCCGTATACAGTTGTTGGTTCCATAACTGTATATTGTGGCGTATTAATTCTTGGAGTTGTGGGGCCAAAAACTGCAATAGAACTAGGCCAATAAACTCTTGAAATATGTTTTTCTTTTGCTAAATCCAAAACATTAAACAAACCTTCCATGTTTAATTTCCATGCAAACATAGGGTTTTGTTCTCCAGTTGCTGAAAGTAATGCCGCTAAAAGATATACATGAGAAATCTTATGCTTTTTAATTACACCTAATAATGCATCTTTATCCAATACATCTAATTTTTCAAATGGATTAACTTCCAGAGCTTCAATTGGTTTTAAGTCTGCTGCAATGACATTGCTTGAGCCATATAATAAACTTAACTCTTGCACCAACTCAATGCCTATTTGACCACCAGCACCTATTATTAAAATTTTATCTTCTTTATTGTACATGATAAAAATCAGTTGTGTTTTTTACTTTTTCACTACCTTTGCAAACGTAATTAAAAATGCGCTTAAATAAAAATGAGTTTATTTGAATTATAAATATTAATTAATTTTTATTTGAATTAAGAATCTTTTTTACTTTTAAATATAAAAAATAGTATAACCTGCAATTATATCTATTATGAACTATTCATCATATAAACAAAAACATCTGATAATAAGGATGATGAATAAACCATGTGGCTATAAAAAAACAATAATGTTTTCACATGAAAATGCCCGAATTAAGAAATAGAATCAATAAAGACGAACTAAAAGTACGTTTAGCTCAAGAAAAAATTGAGCGTGTTACATTCTCTTTTTACAAATATGTAAAAATTGAGAATCCAAAAGAATTACGTGATAATTTATTTATTCAATGGACCAATTTAAACTGCTTTGGTAGAATTTATGTAGCTCATGAGGGAATTAATGCTCAAATGAATTTACCAAAAAGTAATTGGGATGATTTTGTGTCGCAACTACATAGCGATGAGCGTTTTAACAACATTCCTTTTAAAATAGCAGTTGACGGAAATGGAAAGTCATTTTATAAACTTGTTATTAAAGTAAAAGAAAAAGTAGTTGCTGATGGTATTACCGATTCTAGTTTTGATGCCTCTAATACAGGAACTTATTTAAATGCAGAAGGATTTAACAAAGCTATAGAAGATCCAAATACAATTGTAGTGGACATGCGCAATCATTACGAAAGTGAAGTAGGTCGTTTTGATAACGCATTTTGTCCTGATGCTGATACTTTTAGAGAAGAATTGCCTTTGGTAGTGGATCATTTAAAAGGACAAGAAGACAAAAAAGTAATTATGTATTGCACTGGTGGAATTCGCTGCGAAAAAGCAAGTGCATATTTAAAGCATAAAGGTTTTAAAGATGTAAATCACCTTCAGGGCGGCATTATTCAATATGCTAAGGAAGTTAAAGAGCAAGGTATAGAAAGTAAATTTAGGGGGATTAATTTTGTGTTTGATGAGAGAATTGGTGAGCGCATCACAAAAGATATTTTATCTAATTGTCATCAATGCGGTAAACCAAGTGATACCCATGTTAATTGCAAAAATGACGATTGCCATTTGCTTTTTATACAATGTGATGAATGTGCTGATAAAATGCAGGGGTGTTGTACTCCTAAGTGTAAGGAAATTGCAGCTTTACCAATTGAAATACAGAGAGAATTAAGAAAAGGACGTATTAAAAACGGACCTGAATGTTTATCGGTTTACAAAAGTAGATTACGTCCTAATTTAGCAGAAATATTAAAAAATGATTTATCTTTAAATAAAATTTAAAACAACCACTATGAAAAAAATCATCTATTTTTTTATTATTACTGCAATTTTTACAGTTCATGTTTCTTGTAAAAAAGAAGAGGCAAATAAATTAACAGAGTTTGACATCAACTACTCAACCAATTTAACAATCCCATCAGTAAGCATTACAGTTGCTGCTTCTCCTACAACATCAGTAGAATTTACAACTCCAAATATTCCAACTCAAAACTCTACAAAATTCAATGCCGAAGGGACTTCAAAAAGTTTAATAGACGAAATTAAAATGACAAAGTTTGATTTAACTGCATCTGGAACAGGAGCTAATTTAGATTTCCTAAAATCTGTAACAATATATATAAAAGCTGCAAATGTTGGTGAACAAATTATTGCATCAAAAACATTGATTCCAACTGGTATTACAGCACTTTCACTTGATTTACAAGACGTAAATATTAAAAATTATATTTTTGAAGATAATATTCAGTTTAGAGTATTAGCCATTTTTGATGCAACTGCTTCTGTTGACCAAACTCTTAAAATGGACGAAACAGTGCATGTTAAAGCCACATTAATTAAATAACTATATGCCAATTTATCACCACCTAGGAACTATTCCTCAAAAAAGACACACTGTTTTCAAATCTCCGAAAGGGAATTTTTATTATGAGCAATTATTTGGTACAGAAGGATTCAGCGGACACTCTTCTTTATCCTATCACATACACAGACCAACACAAGTAAAAGAGATTTTAAAAAGTTATTCTGTTCAACCAAAAATTGCCATCGAAAAAAACATAAAATCGCTTTTATTAAAAGGATTTGATATAAAACCAACAGCCGATTTTTTAGAAAGTAGAAAAACAGTTTTATTAAACAGCGATTGTCATATTGGTTTAGCTGCACCAACCGAAAGTTTAACAAACTACTTTTATAAAAATGCAGATGCTGATGAACTTATTTTTATTCATAAAGGCAAAGGAAAATTAAGAACCTTTTTAGGTAATATTAATTTTGAATATGGTGATTATTTAATTATTCCAAGAGGAATGATTTATCAAATTGAATTTGAATCTTCAGAAAATCGTTTATTTTACGTTGAATCATTTGCGCCATTTTATACGCCTAAACGTTATAAAAGTTCATCCGGCCAATTGTTAGAACATTCGCCATTTTGTGAGCGTGATTTTAAATTACCAACAGAACTTGAAACTTTCGATGAAAAAGGTGATTTCATTATCAAGATAAAAAAAGAAGGGATGATGCATGAAGTAATTTATGCAACGCATCCTTTTGATGTTGTTGGCTGGGATGGTTATAATTTTCCTTACGGATTTAGTATTCATAATTTTGAACCAATTACAGGCAGAGTCCATCAACCGCCTCCAGTGCATCAAACATTTGAAACATCAACTTTTGTCGTTTGTTCATTTGTTCCTCGTTTGTATGATTATCATCCACAAGCAGTACCTGCACCTTATAATCATAGTAACATTGATAGTGATGAAGTGTTGTATTATGTAGATGGTGATTTTATGAGCCGAAATAATATTGAACAAGGTCACATTACGTTACATCCAAAAGGTATTCCTCACGGGCCTGCACCTGGAGCAATGGAAAGAAGTATTGGCGAAACAGTTACACAGGAACTAGCGGTGATGGTTGATACTTTTAGACCATTAATGGTTACAGAAGCTGCGATGGGAATTGATGATGGAAAATATTATAAAAGCTGGGTGGAATAATGGAATCAAAACTTTTAAAAAATAAATTAGAGCTACGTTCGATTTACATGGCGATGTGGACCAGTTAGCCAGACAATAAGTAACTTAATAAAAAAATTAAATAATATAAACTTAGTCAATTAACAAATTGTGGAATTGGCAAATTACCAAATTAAAACTATATGGCAAAAGAAATAAAAAACGTAGAATACGGATTAGAAAAAATATTTGAAGGAGCACAGGATTTCTTACCTTTATTAGGAACAGATTATGTTGAATTTTATGTGGGTAATGCAAAACAGTCGGCGCATTATTACAAAACCGCATTCGGATTTCAATCTTACGCTTACGCAGGATTAGAAACAGGATTAAAAGACAGAGTTTCTTATGTATTAAAACAAGATAAAATTCGTTTAGTGTTAACTACAGCTTTAACCAGTGATTCACCAATTGGCGAGCATGTAAAAAAGCATGGTGATGGTGTTAAAGTAATTGCTTTATGGGTAGAAGACGCTCGCAAATCATTTGAAGAAACCGTAAAACGCGGTGCAAAAGTTTACATGGAACCAGTTGTAGAAAAAGATGAACATGGTGAAGTAGTTCGTGCCGGTATTTATACTTACGGAGAAACGGTTCACATGTTTGTTGAACGTAAAAACTACAAAGGAGAATTTTTACCAGGGTTTAGAGAATGGAAAAGCGATTACAATCCAGCGCCAGTAGGTCTAAAATTTATTGATCACATGGTTGGTAATGTAGGTTGGAATCAAATGAATGCTACTGTAAAATGGTACGAAGATGTAATGGGCTTTGTAAACTTTTTAACTTTTGACGACAAACAAATTACCACTGAATATTCAGCTTTAATGAGTAAAGTCATGAGTAACGGAAATGGTCGTATTAAATTCCCAATTAACGAACCAGCTGAAGGAAAGAAAAAATCTCAGATTGAAGAATATATTGATTTTTATGAAGGTGCAGGTGTGCAGCATTTAGCTTTAGCAACCGATGATATTATTAAAACGGTTGCTGATTTAAAAGCGCGTGGTGTTGAATTTTTACCACCACCACCTCAAGCCTATTATGATGATATTCCAAGAAGATTAGGTGTACACATGGATATTATGAAAGAAGATATTAAAGAACTGCAAAGATTATCTATTTTAGTGGATGCAGATGAAGAAGGTTACTTATTACAAATTTTTACTAAGCCTGTTGAAGATCGTCCTACTTTATTTTACGAAGTAATTCAGCGTATGGGAGCAAAAGGTTTTGGGGCAGGTAACTTTAAGGCGTTGTTTGAATCTATAGAAAGAGAGCAAGCATTAAGAGGAACTTTGTAATTAAAAATAACCCTGCTAGAATTTAAATTTAAAGCAGGGTTATTTGTTTTAAAAACCTTGTTTTAATAACAGTAACATGGGCGAAAAAATCTATCAGTAGTTTGTGAAAAAAATTATCCCAATTATTTGGGCGAGTCCCACTCCGCCAGCTGGCGGCTCGGGTCAGGCTATCACTTCAATCTTTTATTACCTTCGCTAACGCTTGGCTTTAAAAGGATTTAGGTTCTATCCTTCACGCAGTTTTCATTTGAGGTAAGTTATTTTTAGCCACTTTTGGTGTTATCAACAACAAGGGCAAAATTAACTAAACTACATCATTATTAAACTGCTTAGCTAGCTTAGTTCTTAATCTTTCTTCGGGAGTTTGAATCTCATAAATAAATTTACTGGTTTCTTCAATCCACATTAAAAATTCTTCTACACTTTTTTCTGATGAGCTGCTATTTGCTCATCTGTAATCGTATAGTGAAAACCGATATTGGCATTTTCCAATTTTGGTTTAGTTGCCATTTTTTATAAGTTTAGAAAGTAATATAATGTCGTTTTGATCTTGTATACGATTTGCATATTTTTTCGATTCAATCTCCATATTCTAAATTAATTAATAAATCGCTATTGAACAAATATTCGATTTTCAAAAAAATTAATTCAACTCAAATTGCAACTTACTAAGTTTCTGATATAACCCAGAATCGTTTGTCATCAACTCCTGATGCGTTCCTGATTCTATAACTTCACCTTTTTGTAAGACAATTATTTTATCGGCATTACGAATGGTTGATAAACGATGTGCAATAACGATTGAGGTTCTGCCTACCATTAATTTATCTAACGCTTCTTGAACTAAGCGTTCGCTTTCGCTATCTAAACTACTGGTTGCTTCATCCAAAATTAAAATCGAAGGATTTTTCAAAACAGCTCTTGCTATTGCAACACGCTGACGTTGTCCGCCAGACAATTGAATACCTCTATCTCCTACTAAAGTTTCAAACTTATCGGGGAAACTCATAATAAAATCGTAAGCATTAGCTTGTTTAGCAGCCTCAATCACTTCTGCTTCTGTGGCATTTGGTTTGCCGTATAAAATATTATCTCTGATGGTGCCACCAAATAACAAAACATCCTGAGGTACAATTGCCATTTGATCTCTCAATTCGGTTAACTCATAATCTGTTGATTTTTTTCCGTCAATAGTATACTCTCCTCCATTAGGCTCATAAAAGCGCAAGGTTAAAGAAGCTAAGGTTGATTTACCGCTTCCGCTGCTGCCAACTAAAGCAATAGTTTCTCCGGCTTTTGCACTAAACGAAATATCTTTTAATACAACAAAATCGGGACGTGTTGGATATGTAAATTGAATATTTTTAAATTCTAAATCACCTTTTACTCTTGTTAAATTTAAGTTGTTTCGGTGTGCTAAATTAATTTCTTCATTTCTATCATCAATAATTTCAAATACTCTGTCTGTTGCACCTAAAGCACGTTGTATAGATGCTAACTGTTCGGGTAAACCGCCTAAGGAACCAGCCACAAACAAAGACAGCATCATAAACTTGCCAAAGTTTTCAGTTGTTAATTCGCCAGTATTAATTAATAGCAACATTTTATACAAAATAAAAAAGATAGCGCCAAATACACACATGATGATAAATGCAAAAAATGCCCCCCTCATCACACCATATTTTATTCCAAATTTTTTAATTTCATTAGTTACTTTATCGTATTTATTAATCTCTAGGTGTTCGTTAGTAAATGCTTTTACACTTGTTATCCCTGTTAAAGCCTCTGATACAATAATACTAGATTCGGCAATTTTATCTTGCAATGCTTTTGAATAGCCACGTATTTTTCTTCCGTATAAAATAGCTACAACGGTAATTGGAGGAATAATAACAATAAACCATTTGGCTACGTCCCATGATGTAAAATAAACCAATAAACACAGTCCGCCAATACCAACAATCGTTTGCCTTATAACTTCGGCTATACTTACAGTAAATGCTTCTGAAATAACATTAATATCGGTTGCAACTCGGCTACTTAAATCCGCTACCTGATTTTTAGAGAAAAAACTCATTGGCATTTGTACCAACTTGTTAAATGTATCCGTTCTTAAGCCTCTTAAAATATTTTCTGTAACAATTGAAAATGTATAAACTCTTCCAAATGAAACAACTCCCTGAATTACTAATAAAATTAAAAGTTCAATTCCGGTACCAGATACCATGTTTCTAAAAGCAGAAGTATTCATTCCAGTATTACCTAAATACCCAAACATTTTACCGGCAGCCACAGGAAAATATAGTCCAACAGCAGCTGTGCCAGCAATAAAAAACATTCCTAAACTAAATAACCACTTACTTTTGCCTAAATAGTTGAATAAACGAAATGACTTTTTAAAATTTGCTTTAGAAAGTTTTGCTTTAGGAATATCGTCTTTTGATTTATGTTTACCACCGTTAGCTTTTGCCATTTTGCTGAAATTTAGGTTGCAAATGTACAGTTTTAAGGCGGCTATAATTTAAAATAATAGCTATTTAAGCGTTAAAATTCTTAAAAAATTTGTCACATAATAAAAATCCATTATATTTGCAGTCCAATTTTGAAAAACTTATAACATTTAAATACTTAATACCATGAAACGTACTTTCCAACCATCGCAGCGTAAAAGAAGAAATAAACACGGATTTCGTGAGCGTATGGCTTCTGCAAATGGCCGTAGAGTTTTAGCTTCGCGCAGATCTAAAGGTCGTAAAAAATTAACTGTATCTAGCGAAAAAACGCATAAATAATAATTTCTAAAGCAATTTAGTACATTTATTAATAAAGCTGCCTGTAAAAACGGGTGGCTTTTTTGTTATATTTACTAGCCTAAAATTTTTCAATTCTATTAAAATTATACCTATGGTTTTAATTTTAAAGAATGATTACTATCATACAGTATAACATATAAAAATACTGAAAATGAGTTGTATGTGAAAATTATTGAGTTAAAATAGTAACAATTTATAATTAAAGATTTGTTGATTAAAAAAACACATGTCTAAAATTCTGATCTTAGCAGCCCACCGTTTAAACCGCTCTCCAAGCCAAAGATATCGTTTTGAACAATATTTGGATTTTTTTAAAACCAATGGTTTTGAATGGCAGTTATCGGAAATCATTTCAGAAAAAGATGACGCCATTTTTTATCATCCGGGAAATTATATTAAAAAAGCATTTATTCTTTTTAAATCCATTTTTATCAGACTAAATGATTTAAGGCGAGCCAAACAATTTGATATTATTTTTATTCAAAGAGAGGCTTTAATGTTGGGCTCTTCATTTTTTGAAAAACAATTTTATAAACGGAACAAAGTTATTTTTGATTTTGATGATAGTATTTGGTTATTAGATACATCGCCAGAAAATAAAAAATTTGAATTTTTAAAAAATCCTGGCAAAACAAAAATCAATATTACCAATGCTCATAAAGTCATTGCTGGAAACCCTTATTTAGCAAATTACGCTAAACAGTTCAATAAAAATGTAGTTATTATCCCAACTACAATTGACACTGATTTTCATAAACCCATTCCGGAATTAAGAAACTTAGACACCCTTCTGTCTGAAAAAAAAATAGTTATTGGTTGGAGTGGAAGTATCAGTACTATTAAGCATTTTGAAAGTTCAATCCCTTTTTTAAAAACACTACTATCCAAGTACCCCGATAAACTAGAAATTCATGTTATAGGACAAGCCTCATACACGAACTCCGAAATAAAGGTTATTAGTAAATCATGGAGTTCAGCAACTGAAGTTGTCGATTTAAATTGTTTTGACATTGGAATCATGATGTTACCTGATGATACATGGGCTCAGGGGAAATGTGGGCTAAAAGGATTATCCTATATGGCTTGCGGAGTAGCAACGGTTATGTCGCCGGTTGGGGTTAATAAAGAAATTATTCAACATGGTATTAATGGTTTTTTAGCTACAACTGAGCAAGAATGGGAAGATTGCCTATCTAAACTTATTGAAAGCTCAGAATTACGCCAACAAATAGGAGATGCCGGGAGAGCGACAATACTTAAAAACTATTCGGTAAATGCTAATCAGCACTACTATTTAGAGGTTTTGAATTCTCTTATAAAATCGTAAATTTGATACATGTATTCCGAAGCAAAAAAAGATATAATACTTAACGAAATAGATGTAAAACGATATAAGGATTTTATTCGTTTAGTAAGAATCTCTAAAATGTTATCTAAGGCTAAAATCATTTCTCACATAAATCAAAAATAAGGATGTATATTTTAGATGATAATACAACATATTCATTTCATTCATTACAAATCAATTAACAAACACTATGAAAAACACAGCACTATCTCAAAAACACATTTCTTTAGGAGCTAAAATGGTTCCATTTGCAGGATATAATATGCCTGTTTCTTACAGCGGATTAAATGATGAGCATGCAACTGTAAGAAACGCTGTTGGTGTTTTTGATGTTAGCCACATGGGGGAATTTATTTTAAAAGGCGAGCATGCTTTAGATTTAATTCAAAGAGTTACCAGCAATGATGCTTCTGTATTAACAGACGGCAAAGCGCAGTATTCTTGTTTACCAAATAACGATGGCGGTATTGTTGATGATTTAATTGTTTACCGTATTGACGAAAAATCATACATGTTAGTTGTTAATGCATCAAATATTGATAAAGATTGGAACTGGATTAGTAAACATAATACTGCTAATGTAGAGATGCATAACATTTCCGAAAAAACATCTTTACTAGCAATACAAGGCCCTAAAGCGTTAGATACTTTACAAAAATTAACTGATGTTAAATTAGCAGACATTCCGTACTACTCTTTTGCGAAAGGAAAATTTAATGGTGTTGATAATGTTGTGATTTCTAATACTGGTTACACAGGTGCTGGTGGTTTTGAAATTTATTTTGAAAACGAATACGCTGAAAAAATGTGGGATTCAATTTTTGCTGCTGGTGCAGAATTTGGCATTAAACCAATTGGATTAGGTGCTCGCGATACCTTACGCTTAGAAATGGGCTTCTGTTTATACGGTAATGATATTGATGATACAACATCACCAATTGAAGCAGGTTTAGGATGGATTACAAAATTTACAAAAGATTTTACAAATCGTGCTGCCATTGAAAAACAAAAAACAGAAGGTGTAACCAAAAAATTAGTTGGCTTTGAAATGATAGACAGAGGAATTCCTCGCCACGATTATCAAATTGCTGATGCTAACGGAACTATAATTGGAAAAGTAACTTCAGGAACTCAATCTCCAACTTTAAATAAAGCTTTAGGTATGGGTTACGTCAATAAAGACTTTGCTAAAGCTGATACAGAAATTTTTATTTTAATCAGAGATAAAGCAATCAAGGCTAAAGTTTGTAAAATTCCTTTTTTGAAAAAATAATTTAAAAACTGTCGCACAGAGCGGAGTCGAAGTGCAAGGTTAAAAGTATTCGACTCAGCTCAGACTATAAAATAAAAAGCATGAACATAGAAGTTTGTTATACTCCACAAGCCTACCCTCTTTTCCATAAGGATGATGCTATTGTAATAGTGATAGATGTTTTTAGGGCAACCTCAGCTATAGTTACCGCATTTTATAATGGAGTTAGTAAAATGATCCCGGTTGCAACCGTTGCAGAAGCAAAAGAATATCAAACCAATGGCTATTTAGCAGCAGCTGAACGTGATGGAGAAATAATTGAAGGATTTGAATTAGGTAATAGCCCTTTTGGTTATATGAACAATAAGGTAAAAGGAAAAACAATTGCTATTTCAACTACTAACGGCACCCAAGCAATTGAGGCAAGTCGCAAGGCATCAAAAATTTTGATAGGAAGTTTTTTAAATTTAGATGTATTATGCGACTATTTATTATCTCAAAAAAAAGATGTTGTTTTAGTTTGCGCAGGCTGGAAAAATAAATTTAACTTAGAGGATACTATTTTTGCAGGAGCAGTAGTAAGTAAATTGTCATCTAATTCAGATTGCATTATTACCTGCGATTCTGCTATAGCATCTAAACACCTTTACAATTTCGCCAAAGATGATTTGCATGGTTTTTTAGCAAACTCATCTCATCGAAATCGTTTGGCTAAATTAGATTTAGAAAGAGATATTAAGTATTGTTTAACTCCAAACCAATGCCCTGTAATTCCAATTATGGAAGGCAAATATTTAGTTAAGCTATAACTAACCTCTTCTATGGAAAACATTCAGGCAATTAGTAAACGTAGTTCTATTTTAGTTAAAGATCAGGTTTTTAGTTTGGTTATTTTACCAACCGATGACAAGAAAAAAACTAACCTGATGTTTTTATGGCTATTAGCATGGAGCGTAAGTGGTGTTATTGTAATGGCTAATTATTTTACCTTAACACAAGAAAAAGCTAAACTCATGTTAATTGTTTGGCTAGCATTTTGGGCTTATTTTGAGTTTAAAATTATCAGAGTGTATATGTGGAAACGTTTTGGAAAAGAAAAACTTTGGATAAAAAACGGCACATTATTATATCAGCAAGATATTAATGGAAGAGGAAAAGTAAAAGAATTCGACTTAAATTTGATTTCTGACCTTAAACTTATCGAATTAACTAATGGTAGCATTGCTGATACTTTTAGCCAAACTTTTTGGGTAAAAGGTGGTGAAAGAATTGAATTTTCATGTCAATCACAAGTTATAAAATTTGGAATGCAATTAACAGATGAGGAAGCAAATAAAATTATTGCCGCTTCAAATAAGTTCTTGAAAAAGAAATAAAACAACATTTTGAAACTGCAAAAAAAAATTAGAATTACAGAAATAAATTAGATCTCTTCTGTTAGTTCCGTTCGCCAATTATCAATTTTTAACATTCTAAAAAAATCCTCTTCTTCAATTTCTCTCACACAACCAGGTTGTAAATCTCCTAATTGTAAATCTTCTATAGACACTCTAATTAAACGTTTACAGTGGTGATAAACAGAGGAAACCATTTTGCGAATTTGATGATATTTACCCTCTGTTAAAGTAATAGTTAACCACGAATGCGGTAAGTCCTCCCTAAATTCATGTAAACGTTTTGGTAAATTGATTGGTTTTTGAACTATCTCTACTTCACAGGGCGATGTAGTATAATATCCGCCACCTTTTACTCTAATAGTAATTCCGGTTTGTAATTGATGCAAACGTTCCGCGCTAACCACTTTTTCAACATGAACTAAATATGTACGTTTATGAGGAGTTTCACTCTCAAATAATAATTTAGTAACGCGCTTGTTGGTTGTTAATATTAATAATCCTTCTGAATTATTGTCTAATCTGCCAATAGCATGGGTGCCTTCTGGCCAATCAAAATCAATATCACCCAACAAATTAACCTTATCGGGACTAACAAATTGCGAAACCATTTTGTAGGGTTTATTGATTATAAAATATCTATTGAGAGTTGGGTTCATTTACTGTTGATTTTACCAAAATGTTTTAATAAAACTAGGTTAACAAAAATCCCACAATACTCATTTTCATAGATAATATAATGCTACCCATTAAACAAATATATTATTAAGTAATTTAAGTAACGATATTTTATCAAAATCTAAATTCGCATTTTCAACCTAATAATTATTTTATTGATTTAATAAACATAGTTGAAAAATGGCTAATGCAAATTGAAAATGCTAAATCATTTTAACTAATCCTATCAAAGCCTGTATAAGGCACTAATACTTTAGGCATTTTAATACCATCTTCTGTTTGATTATTTTCTAATAAAGAAGCCACGATACGCGGTAATGCTAAAGCGCTACCATTTAAACTGTGTGCTAATTGTGTTTTACCATTTGCATCTTTGTAACGGCATTTTAATCGGTTAGTTTGAAACGTTTCGAAATTAGAAACAGAACTTACTTCTAACCAACGTGCTTGTGCTGTGCTCCATACTTCTAAATCATACGTTAACGCAGAACCAAAACTCATATCGCCACCACACAATTTTAATGTACGGTATGGCAATTCTAACTCCTGTAGTAAACTACAAACAAACTCTCTCATCATTTCCAATGTTTTATATGAATTTTCAGGAGCTACAATTTGTACAATTTCTACTTTATCAAATTGGTGTAAACGATTTAAACCACGTACATCTTTTCCGTAGCTTCCTGCTTCTCTTCTAAAACAAGGTGTATAACCACAATTTTTAATTGGTAAATCACTTTCTTTTAAAATTACCTCTCGATACATATTAGTGATAGGAACTTCAGCGGTTGGTATTAAATATAAATCATCGACTTGGCAATGATACATCTGTCCTTCTTTATCAGGTAACTGCCCTGTTCCGTATCCACTATCTGCGTTTACTAAAATAGGAACCTGCACTTCGTTATAACCTGCAGCAGTAGCTTTATCTAAAAAATAATTAATCAATGCGCGTTGCAATTTTGCTCCTTTTCCTTTGTATACCGGGAAACCTGCTCCTGTTAATTTTACGCCCAATTCAAAATCAATTAAATCGTATTTAGTAGTTAACTCCCAATGAGGAGTTGCTCCAGCATGTAGCTTAGGAATAGTTCCGTGTTCGTTTACAACTTCGTTATCTTCAGGTGTTTTTCCAACCGGCACTGTTAAGTTAGGTAGGTTGGGAACCGTTACTAACAATTTATAAATTTCAGCTTCAATGTTTTTTAAAGTTTCATCGAATTGCTTTTCATTCAATTTCAGTTCAGCTGTTTTTGCTTTTAAAACCTCTGCCTCATCTTTCTTGCCGGATTTCATCAATTCACCTATCTGCTTGGCTAAACCATTAGCTTCCGCTTTAGTATCATCAGCTTGGCGTTGAGCTGCTTTTCTGTTATTATCTAATTCAATAACTGAATTAATAATAATTTCGGCGTCTTTAAAATTTTTAATTGCTAAACGTTTTAATACGTCTTCTTTATTATCTTGTATGTAACTAAGTTGTAACATGGTATTTTATTTAAAGGATAAATTTAATCTTTGTAATGTATTAATGAAAAATATTATTTTAAATATGGAACGCAGATGACACTGATAATTGTGATAAAAAATGATTTTTGTGTTTTGTGATTTTTAATTATCTCAAATCATCGTTAATTTTCTAAAACCCTATTATGTGTTGGCATTACAAAATTTAAAAACTAATTTAAGAAATCTTAACTAATCATAAAAAAATCTGCGTTATCAGCGTTCTATAAATAAATTAAAAAACTTCACTAAAACACAAAAAGCCGATCCGCCAGCTGGCGGAAGGGCTTCAAGTTCTAAAAATAGGTTTCTTGTTATGCCTCTACAGGAACAACTGAAACGTACGATCGATCATCTGCTTTCTTTTTAAAAACAACTTTTCCGTCAATTAAAGCATATAATGTATGATCTTTTCCAATACCAACATTTAAACCTGGGTTATGTTTTGTACCACGTTGGCGAACAATAATGTTACCAGAAATACAAGCTTGACCGCCAAATATTTTAACGCCTAAACGTTTGCTATGTGATTCGCGACCATTGTTTGTGGAGCCCGCTCCTTTTTTATGTGCCATTTTCTTTAGTTTTTAATTTTTAGTTATGAGTTTTAAGTACTGTGTTTTATTTAAAACTAAACACTTACAACTTAAACTTGTTTTTACTCTTCAGTTTTTTTAACTGCTTTTTTTGCAGGCGCTTTTTTAGCTGCTGCTTTTTTAACCGGAGCTACTTTTTCAGTAACTACTTCAGTTCTAACCTTAGGATTTCTTTGGCTAGGAGATAAAGTTTTACGTACTGCTTTTTCAGCTGTTAACTCTTCTTTTACAGTTTCACCTTTAGTCAGGATTCCTTGAATTAAAATTTGAGTTAAGTATTGACGGTGGTTATTCCATTTTTGGTAACCTTTACGACGTTTTTTCTTAAATACGATAACTTTATCGCCTTTTAAGTGTTCAATAACTGTGGCAGCAACTTTTGCGCCATCAACAGTTGGGCTTCCGATAGAGATTTTTCCATCATTTTCAATTAAGAAAACTTTGTCAAACTCTACATTTGCACCTTCGTTAGCATCTAGGCGGTGAACGTAGACTTTATTGCCTCGTTCCACTTTAAATTGTTGCCCTGCTATTTCTACAATTGCATACATGTGTGTTAATTTTAATTGTTAATAATTTTTTTAAGGAAGGCAAAGATAAATGGTTTTTTCTATTTGCCAAAGATTTTGAGGACTTATTTGGTATGAGTGCTAGTAAATTTTGCGTAATTAATCACTTTTTAACGATTACAACTAATTAATTTACTAATTATCAAAAACTTACCTATTTTTCAGGTGCAACTTTAGCAGTAGAATTAATCATCCAAATACCAGCAATAATAACAATAACAGCCAACATTTGAAATAAATTAATGATTTCACCATCAAATAAACCCCAACCGATAGCAACAACTGGAATTAAATAAGTGCAACTAGCTGCAAAAACAGTTCCCGACAACTTTATTAAAGTATTATAAACCACTACCGAAAGCGCTGAACCTACAATTGCCAATATACTTATATAACCAAGAGCTCTTAACCCTTCCGGATGATTGGAAGCATGAATCACAACATCCGTAAACCCAAATATATAAATAGCTGCAACAGGGCCAATTAAAGTAAACGACCATACAGTAGCCGTTAAGGAATTAACATGTCCTAAATAGGCTTTTATACCATTAACACTAATGGCATAGCACAACGTAGCAGCAGCAACTAACAAACAATACATGATATTTTTACTCTGATCATTTCCATTATTACCTAACGTAACTAAAGCAATAGCGCCAACAAGACCAATTAAAACACCTAAAATTTGATTTTTATTGATCTTATGATTAAAAGCAATCATACCGATTAAAATAGTAAACATAGGAGTTAAAGCATTTAACATGCCAGTTAAACTACTACTAATTTGGGTTTCAGCTTTTGTAAATAAAAAGGCAGGAATTAAGTTTCCGAATACACCCATTAAAAGTAAACCTTTTAAGTTTGTTTTTAAATCTATCTTATAGTGTCTTATTAAAAAAGGTAACATAAATGCTGAAGCTATCGTTATTCTTAATCCTGCTACTTCATCACTGCTAAAGGCTCTTAAACCTTGTTTCATTAATATAAACGAGCTACCCCAAACCAATGAAAGTGCAATTAAAATAATCCAACAGATAACTTTTTTATTCATTTATTTTAATTATATTTTTTTTAATACATTCAATATGCTTTTGTTATTAATTAGATTGCCTAGAAGGATATCGGCAGTCAAATGTTATTTAGCTAAATGCCATGGCGTCTAATTTCATTTGCTTAATCATACTTACCAAGCCATTGGCTCTGGTTGGAGATAAATGCTCTGTTAATCCAATTTTATTTATAAAATCCAAATTAGCCGATATAATATCCTTCGGCTTTTGATGAGATAAAACTCTGATCATTAGCGCAACCATTCCTTTTGTAATTATTGCATCACTATCTGCCGTATAAACTATTTCACCCTCTTTTTTTTGAGAGTGTAACCATACTTTACTTTGGCAGCCTTTAATAATTCTATCTTCTGTTTTAAAACTTTCCTCTATTTTAGGAAGCGATTTTCCCAATTCTATCAAGTGTTCGTACTTGCCTTCCCAATCATCTCCAAATAAATCGAACTCCTCAATAATTTCATTTTCTATTTCTGCAATACTCATGCACCAAAAGTACAATCAATTTTTATTTTTTGGCTCAAAAAAAACAATTAAAAATGTGCATAATCAATTATTAATTGTCTAATAATCTATTGATAATCAGATTAATTAGTACTGAACTATTACCGTTAATAACTTTGTCTTATTATAATTGCATTATTTAATAGAATTTATTTGCTTAGATGATTGATTTTTAAAGATTTTTTTGTGCCAACGCAGTATAGTAAAATTCTAAATTGTTAGGAAACATAAAACAAAAAAAACATTAAGTATGAAGATTGGATTAGATATTATGGGGGGCGATTTTGCTCCAAAAAATTGTTTAGATGGAGCCATTATGGCTTTAGACTCCCTACCCTCTGATGTTACTATAGTTTTGATTGGAGATAGTGAAAAAGTAAAAAACTATCTTAAAGAAAAAGGCGTTGCTGAAAACAAATTTGAATTTGTTCATACTTCTGATGTTATTGAAATGGGAGAACACCCTACTAAAGCTTTAGCACAAAAACCTCAAAGCAGTATTTCTATTGGATTTAAGTTATTAAAAGAAAACGAAATACAATGTTTTGCAAGTGCTGGCAATACTGGTGCTATGTTAGTTGGTTCAATGTTTTCAGTAAAAGCTGTTCCAGGGGTTATTCGCCCTTGTATTACTTCAATTTTACCAAAAGAAAACGGAGGTTTTGGAATTATTTTAGATGTTGGCACAAATGCAGATTGTAAACCCGATGTGCTTTATCAGTTTGCAATATTAGGTTCTATATTTGCAAAAGAGGTATACAAAATAAATAATCCTAAAGTTGGTTTACTAAATATTGGTGAAGAGCCAGAAAAAGGAAATCTAGTAGCACAAGCTGCCCATGCGCTAATGAAAGACACGAAAGATTTTAATTTTATTGGAAATATTGAAGGATCTGAAGCATTTGGAGATAAGGCTGACGTTATTGTTTGCGAAGGTTTCACTGGAAATGTATTATTAAAAACAGCGGAAGCGTTTTACTCCATAATTAAAAAACGCAACCGCAGTGATGAGTATTTTGATAAATTTAATTATGAACTATACGGTGGGACTCCAATATTAGGAATCAACTCAAACGTTATGATTGCACATGGTAAATCAAGTCCTTTAGCGTTTAAAAACATGTTAGTTTTAAGTAAGGATATTATAGAAGCAAATTTAAACGAAAAAATTAAAACCGTATTTCAATAATGATTAAAGCTGCAATTACCGCTGTTGGTGGATATGTTCCTGATTTTGTAATGACTAATGATGAATTAGCCAAATTTGTTGACACTAACGATGAATGGATTACCTCCAGAACAGGGATTAAAGAAAGACGCGTATTAAATATCCCAGGAAAAGCCACATCGGACATGATGGTTTTTGCTGTTGAAGAATTATTAAAAAAACGTGGAATTGGTGCCGACGAAATTGATTTAGTAATTGTTGGCACAATTACAGGTGATTTAATTTTTCCAAGTACTGCTAACATTATTTGTGACAAAATAGGCGCTAAAAATGCTTGGGGTTATGATTTATCGGCCGCTTGTTCCGGATTTATTTTTGCATTAGCAACAGGTTCTCAATTTATCGAAACTGGTCGTTACAAAAAAGTAATAGCCATTGGAGTTGATAAAATGAGTGCCATTTTAAATTACGATGATCGTACAACTTGTGTTATTTTTGGTGATGGTGGAGGTGCTGTTTTATTAGAGCCGTCTGAAGATGAAAACGGAATACAAGATTTTATTTTAAAAAGTGATGGTGCCGGGCGAAATTTTTTATATCAAGCGGCTGGTGGTTCTTTAATGCCACCAACTCACGAAACTATTGATAAAAAATTACATTACGTTCATCAGGAAGGGCAAACTGTTTTTAAAAATGCCGTAGTTAATATGGCTGAAGTAAGTGCAGATATAATGACAAAAAATAATCTGACTTCAGATGATATTACCTGGCTTTTACCACATCAGGCAAACAAGCGTATTTGCGAAGCAACAGCAAATCGTATGGGCTTGAACCCCGATAAAATGTTAATGAACATTGAGCGTTACGGTAACACAACTGCTGGTACAATTCCATTATTATTATGGGATTATGAAAAGCTATTTAAAAAAGGAGATAACATTATTTTATCTGCGTTTGGTGGTGGTTTTACTTGGGGTTCTATATGGTTAAAATGGGCTTATGACGGTAGTAAAGTAGGTAAAGAATTAATTTAATTTGGATTTTTATATCTAATGCATTTTGGGCGCGTCCCTATTGGTCGAGATGCGACCAAATAAAAAACCTTACTATGACATTTGAACTGACAAATTAGTCGGTAAAGCCACTAAAAACTGAAATATTGTCCAAAATAATGCATTGGCACATTTTTAGACAATAAGCCATCGTAAAATTTAAATAACTAAAATCTCATAATTATGGCAAAATCAATTGCAAGTGTAAGCGTAAAGCCTTTAGCCGATAGAGTATTGGTAGAAGCAGCTCCGGCAGAAACAAAAACAGCAGGTGGATTAATTATCCCTGATACTGCAAAAGAAAAACCAATGAAAGGTAAAGTATTAGCGGTTGGAAACGGTAAAGTTGACGAACCAATGACTGTAAAAGTTGGTGATACTGTTTTATACGGAAAATACGCAGGAACCGAAATACAAGTAGACGGAAAAGATTTATTAATTATGCGTGAAAGCGATATCTACGCTATTATTTAAGAGACGCAAGACTGAAGGGACACAAGACAAAAGAGACAAATTAAATTCAAGTCCTGACTCCCTTTAGTCCCTTAAATCTCTTAAGTCCCAAAATAAAAATTCAAACTATAAAATAAAACATACAATGGCAAAAGACATATCATTTAATATCGAAGCACGCGATGCTTTAAAACGCGGAGTTGATGCATTAGCAAATGCAGTAAAAGTAACTTTAGGTCCGAAAGGAAGAAACGTTATTATTGACAAAAAATTTGGTTCACCACAAATTACAAAAGATGGTGTAACTGTTGCAAAAGAAATTGAATTATCGAACCCAGTTGAAAACATGGGTGCACAGTTATTAAAAGAAGTTGCTTCCAAAACAGCTGATGCTGCTGGTGATGGAACTACTACTGCTACTGTATTAGCTCAAGCTATTGTTACTGGTGGTTTAAAAAATGTTGCTGCTGGTGCAAACCCTATGGATTTAAAACGCGGTATTGACAAAGCAGTTGATGCAATTGTTGAGAATTTGAAAAAACAATCTCAAATGGTTGGTAACGACAATAAAAAAATAGAACAAGTTGCAACTATATCTGCTAATAATGATAGCACTATCGGTAAATTAATTGCTGAAGCAATGGCTAAAGTAAAAAAAGAAGGTGTTATTACGGTTGAAGAAGCTAAAGGTACTGATACAACTGTTGAAGTGGTTGAAGGTATGGAATTTGACAGAGGTTATATCTCTCCATATTTTATTACTGACGTTGATAAAATGGAAGCTGTTTTAGAAAGCCCGTTAATTTTAATTTACGAAAAGAAAATTTCTACAATGAAGGAATTATTACCTGTGCTCGAAAAAGCTGTACAAACAGGTAAACCAATTTTAATTATTGCCGAAGATATTGATGGTGAAGCTTTACAAACATTAGTTGTAAACCGTTTACGTTCTAACTTAAAAATTTGTGCGGTAAAAGCTCCAGGTTTTGGTGATAGAAGAAAAGCAATGTTAGAAGATTTAGCAATTTTAACTGGCGGTATTTTTATTGCTGAAGACAGAGGTTTCTTATTAGAAAACGCTGACTTAACTTTCTTAGGTAAAGCAGAAAAAGTTACTGTTGATAAAGACAACACAACAATCGTTGGTGGTGCTGGTAAAAAAGCAGATATCACTGCGCGTGTTAACCAAATCAAAGCTCAAATCGAATCAACTACATCTGACTACGATAAGGAAAAATTACAAGAACGCTTAGCTAAATTAGCTGGTGGTGTTGCAGTACTTTATGTTGGTGCAGCTACTGAAGTTGAAATGAAAGAGAAAAAAGACCGTGTAGACGATGCTTTAGCAGCTACTCGTGCAGCCGTTGAAGAAGGTATTGTACCGGGCGGTGGTGTTGCATATATTCGTGCAATTTCTGCTTTAGATAAATTAAAAGGTGCTAACGAAGATGAGAATACTGGTATTCAAATTGTACGTCGTGCTATTGAAGAACCTTTACGTCAAATTTGTGCTAACTGTGGAATCGAAGGTTCTATCGTAGTTCAAAAAGTAAAAGAAGGTAAAGATGATTATGGTTTTAATGCTCGTACTGAGAAATATGAAAACTTATTGAAAGCAGGTGTAATTGATCCTACTAAAGTAAGTCGTATTGCTTTAGAAAACGCAGCTTCTGTAGCAGCTATGTTATTGACTACTGACTGTGTATTAGCTGAGAAAAAAGAAGAAGGCGCTCCTTCAATGCCAATGGGTAATCCAGGAATGGGTGGAATGGGCGGAATGATGTAGTTTCGATAAGCTCAAACAACAATCATTTTAATCTGAATAAACAAAAAACGCCTCACAGAAATGTGAGGCGTTTTTTGTTTTATATAAAATAAATATGTAATATTTTTTTACACACTTTTTAAATTTACTAGTGGTGGTGATGCCCACCTGGACCATGCACATGCCCGTGATCTAATTCTTCTGCTGTCGCATCTCTAATTTCTAAAACTTCACCTACAAAATGTAAATGATGGTCGGCTAAGGGATGATTGAAATCCATGATAACAAAATCTTCTCCAATTTCTTGAACAAAACCCATTAACTGGTTTCCATCCGCATCATTCATCATTAATTCTTCACCTTCTTTTACACGTTCTTCGTCAAAAACACCATCTACATTAAATGCTTCTTTTGGGATTTTTGCAATCATTTCCTTATCAGTAATACCATATCCATTTGCAGGAGTTACTTTAAAGTCAAACTTATCACCAACTTTTTTATTTACTAAATTCTTTTCAAAGTCAGGAATTAATTGCCCTACTCCAAAAATAAATGTAAATGGTTGTTCTTTGCTTGTTTGCTCTACTAATTCAGGAGCTTCGTTTTCTAAAAATGACGATAAATGATAATTTACCGATACGACTTTGTTTTGGTTAATAGTCATTGATTTTATTTGTTTTTTTGCCCGCAAATTTCGCTGATTCCACGGATTGTTATTTATTGTTTAGAAGTAGCTTTTACAAATTTCTTTCCGCAAGATTAGCGATACCTGCGGGAAAAATTAAAAATCAAATTTAATACCTTGCGATAAAGTTAATTTTGTTCCGTAGTTAATTGTATTTGTTTGACGGCGCATGTATGCTTTCCAACTATCCGAACCACTTTCGCGTCCACCACCCGTTTCTTTTTCACCACCAAATGCACCACCAATTTCAGCACCACTAGTTCCTATATTCACATTTGCAATACCACAGTCGCTACCATTTACAGATAGAAACTGTTCTGCTTCGCGCATATTCAATGTCATGATAGAGGAAGATAAACCTTGAGGAACACCATTTTGCAATTCAATAGCTTCTTCAATAGTTTTGTATTTCATAATATATAAAATAGGAGCAAACGTTTCGTGTTGTACAATTAAAAATTCATTGTTTGCTTCCGCAATACAAGGTTTTACATAGCATCCACTTTCATATCCCTTACCTTCTAATACACCGCCAGGTACAATTATTTTTCCACCTTCAGAAATTACTCGTTCAATAGAAACTAAATAATCCTTTACAGCTCCTTTATCAATTAATGGTCCAACATGATTATTCTCATCTAATGGATCTCCAATACGTAATTGTTTGTAGGCACTTACTAATTTATGTTTTACATCTTCGTAAATATCTTCATGTATAATTAAACGACGTGTTGATGTACAACGTTGACCAGCAGTTCCAACAGCACCAAATACTAAGCCTGGTAATACTGTCGGTAAATCAGCATTTGGAGTAATTATAACAGCATTATTACCACCTAATTCTAAAATAGAGCGGCCAAAACGACTAGCGACTTTTGTTCCAACAATGCGACCAACTCTTGTTGAACCTGTTGCTGATACTAAAGGTACGCGAGTATCTTCACACATTTTTTCGCCAATCGAACCTGGGCTTACTAATAAACATGAAACCCCTTCAGGTAAATTATTTTCAGCTGCAACTTCATTCCAAATATTATGGCATGCTACAGCACACAATGGTACTTTACTTGATGGTTTCCAAATACACACATCACCACAAATCCAAGCTAAAGCTGTATTCCAATTCCAAACAGCCACCGGAAAATTGAAAGCGGAAATAATACCTACAATTCCTAATGGATGCCATTGCTCATACATACGATGATTCTCTCTTTCAGAGTGCATGGTTAAACCATATAACTGTCGAGAAACTCCAACAGCAAAATCGCAAATATCAATCATCTCCTGAACTTCACCTAAACCCTCTTGGTAAGATTTCCCCATTTCATAAGAAACTAGTTTACCCAAGTCAGCTTTTTTAGCACGTAGTTTTTCTCCATACTGACGAACGATTTCACCACGCTTAGGAGCTGGAATATTACGCCATACTTTAAATGCTTCTGAGGCTACTTGAACTACTTTTTCGTAATCCGCTTCATTTGCTACTTTAACTTTCGCAATTAATTTTCCGTCTACCGGACTGTAAGATTCAATAACATCTCCGCTTGCAAAATAATTTTTACCTGTAGCGCATCCGTTATTAACGTCTTTAATACCTAATGATTTTAGTACTTTTTCCATATGTTTTTAATCTGTTATTTTATTGTTTTTGAAGGCTAAATATAACTATAATATCAGTTTGAATATAAGAAATTTTATTAATTATGGAAAAACATAACATAGTTCGTAATACTTTCCAGAGCCATAGAATTGGAATATTTATTTAGAAAAAATTAAAGAAATTATTCAGGAATTTGATAGATGTGATAAAGAATTGATTTTACAAATTGACAGATTATCTAATTACACTTTTTTCCTAATTTGAATAAGATTAACTAGAAATGAAAATGCCATAGAAAAGTATATATATGCTTTTGGGATATGTAAATTAAACCCTTCAGCAATAAGTGCTAGGCCAATCATCATTAAAAATGCTAAAGCTAAAATTTTTAATGATGGATGTTTATTAATGAAATTACTGATGTTTTTTGAGATTAATAACATAATCGAAATAGAAACAATAACGGCCATGTACATAATCCAAAGTTCCTCTACTAATCCAACTGCTGTAATGATACTGTCGATTGAAAAAATTAAGTCTAACAATAAAATTTGACCAATTATACTCTTAAAAGAATTCGATTTTTTATGTTCTTCCGTTTTATGTTCTTCCGTTTTTTCAAAAATTTCTTTACTACTTTTATATAATAAAAACATGCCTCCCGATATCAGAATCAAATCTTTTCCCGAAAATTCATTTCCATAAACTGTAAATAATCCTATATCTAATTTCAAAATCCAGCTGATTGCACCTAAAAGAATTAATCGCAAAATAAGCGCTAGACTTAAGCCAATGAATCGAGCTTTTTTACGTTTTTCAATGGCTAATTTGTCTGTTATGAGAGAAATAAAAATGATATTATCTATCCCAAGTATTATTTCTAAAAATACAAGTGTAATTAGGGAAATTAAAATTTCTGAATTCATAAATTTTTATTAATCCTATAAAGGTGAGGATTATTTTTAATCTAAATTTTATAAGATTATTAAATTAGGTTAATACTATAATTATTTTATAATTTTTGAGGAAATTTACTCATATCCATATAACCTAATTCCCATTGATGTCCATCAGGATCGGCAAAACTATGCTGATACATCCACCCATGATCAGCAGCATCCATGTATATTTCTCCGCCTGATTCTTTAGCAATATTTACTAGTTCTTTTACTTTTTCAACGCTTTCCACCTCTATAGCTAATAATACTTGTGTTGTTTTTTTTGCATCTGCAATCTCTTTTTTTGTGAAATTTTTAAAATGCTCATAGGTTAAAAGCATCACAAACAGATGTTCTTCTAATACCATACATCCAGCAAATTCATTAGTGAATTGCGGATTATTACTAAACCCGAGTTTAGCATAAAAGTCCATAGACTTTTGTAAATCTTTTACTGGGAGATTAATGAAAATTTTTGACGCCATAAATTTTTTAAATAAAATTAGTAATTAAATTTCCTTTAATTACCATTGTGAAAAGTTTTTATCCAACCGAAATATTATCTCGCAAAAGAACTATTTAATGTGATTGATAGCATGTTATTATTTTTAAACTTTAGAGCATAAATGTATTTTACAAAGTAATGTAACTATTGCTAAATTTATTATTGTGAAAATTAAATTAACTTTTTTAGATGTATAAGGTATTAGCTTTATATTATTGAATAATTCTCATGGACTTTTATAAACGTATTTTAATTAAATGCTGTAACTCCCTAAGGATTATTTCAGAACGAGGAAATTCCACAAAAAAAGCCCTTGATTAATCAAGGGCTTTTTTTGTGACATATTTTTTATATGTTAAAAATCATCTTTTATAATATTAATTAAATCGATAATCGCCCATATTCCACAACCACCACCAGTAAGAATAAATAAAATATTCCATCCGATTGGTTTTTTCTTATACCATCTGTGAGCAGCAACTCCTCCTAAAAATACCCATAATAAAATAGTAATCAATTTTTCATTGTCACCACCTTTAGTAGGAGTGTTTGCATTAACTTTATCAGTTTTAGAAACTGATTTAAATTGAGCTTGAACTTTCGAATCTAAATTGTTTTTAGTAATTACAACTTGTTCAGAAGCAACATTGACATTGTTTACTTTTTTTACAGGGAATGAAGCTACCGCAACAGAACCAATAAATAAAAGCCCAGCCGTAAATAAGGCAACTAATTTTGTTTTGTGTTTCATAATGTTTTAGTTTTTAAGTTTATATTTGTTTTTATAATTTTTCAAATATAAAAATTAAATTAACAAAATCATGATAAAAACAATTTCTTTTTGTAATTTTTTTAAACCAGGTAAGAAATTTTTATTTACAATGTTTTTATTTTTAATAGCAGGCTCATTTTTTGCACAACAAAATCAAGAAGTTGAATTTATAGGTATGTTAACATTGCGTGATAGTTCTTTAATTACCTATAAAATAAATTTTAAAGAAACTAGTAATCAAAAAATTGAGGGGTATTCAGTAACAGATTTTTATGGTTCCGAAAAAACTAAAACAAAAATAGAAGGCTATATTAATAGAGACAAGAAAACTATTTCTTTTTTTGAAACAACA
>JBILOV010000061.1:0-10320 GCA_044374335.1 Bacteroidia bacterium
ATTAAAATTGGGGGCACAAATTATGTTTATTAAAAATGATGCGAGTGGAAAGCAACAGTTTTTTAATGGAAAAATTGGAGTTGTAACTTCATTGAATGATAAGGAAATTGAAATTGATTTTAAAGATGGTAATCAACCTTTTATTTTAGAAAGCTATCAATGGAACAACATAAAATATGATTTAAATCCTATTACTAATGAAATTGATGAAACCAATATAGGTTCATTTATTCAATACCCTATAAAATTAGCTTGGGCTATTACGGTTCATAAAAGTCAGGGTTTAACTTTTGAAAAAGCAATTTTAGATATTAATCGCGCATTTGCGCCTGGACAGGTTTACGTGGCTTTATCTCGTTTAAAATCATTGGATGGTTTGGTTTTAACATCTCCAATACAATTTAATGCCATATCGCAAGATAAAACTTTGGTTGATTATGCGGATAATAAACCAAAAACAGAAGAAGTTAAACAAATAATTGATCAGGAAACTGTTTCTTTTTTAAAAGATTATACACTTAAAGCGTACGATTTTGGTTGGCTATATTCGAGTTTAAAAAATCATGAATCGAGTTATACAATGCTTGAAAATAAATCGAACAAGCAAAAACATCAAGAATGGGCTAAGGAATTAGTTACCAAATTTGAACCATTAAAATTAAATGCTGATAAATTCAGTAATCAATTATTTTTGATTTTTGAAGGTAGGGCAGAAAACTATTTAGAAACTTTAAATACAAGACACGCAGCTGCTAAAAATTATTTTTATCCTGTTTTAAATGAACTGTCTAAAACTATATTAATTCACATTGAATTACTTAAAGATGAAAAGCAAATTAAAACTTATATTGAAGAATTATTAGAATTAGAAGGTTTGTTATTTAAAAATTTGCAACAACTCGATAAAATATCAACGATTTTATATAACGTGTTAAATAATATTGAATTTAATAAACAACAAATTAGACAAAATACAAATCAGAATGCACGTTTAGATTTAGTAAGAAATAGCATCGCTATTTCAGAAAAAGCAAAGTTTGAAGAACGAAAATCAAAGCGCCCTTTAAAATCAACAGCTGTAAATCCTAAAGAAGGGACTGTTGATAAAGAGAAAAAACAATCAAAACCAAATACTAAAGAAGCTAGTTTTAATTTATATAAAGAAGGGAAATCTATACTTGAAATAGCAAAAGAAAGAGGTTTTGCTGTAACAACTATTGAGGGACATTTAGCCCATTATGTGAGTTTAGGAATGATTCCCGTATCTCAATTTGTATCAAAAAATAAGTTTGAAACAATCATAGAATATTCAAAAAAACAGGAAGGTGAAAATTTATTAACTTCCTTAAAACATGAATTAGGCGATGATTACTCCTATTCTGAAATACGTTTTTCTTTGGCAACTCAAAAGCATTTAAAGAAAGAGTAATTTGTTTAGTGGTTTAGATTTAAAGAATTTAATAAATCTATAAACACTAATATTTACTGAAAAAAACGATTAATATATGATTGGTATTATCTTAAAAAAAAGCTAAGTTTGTAATATGAAGGATTTAAAAAAATCATTTATTGTATTATTTATAATTGTTTCTTTTTTTTCATGTAAAAAAGAAACAAGCTGGGATGTTGATTTAGCTATTCCAATTGCAAAAAGTTATTTAAATATTAGTAATTTTTTTGGTGATACTATTTTTAAAGCCGACCCAACAGGATTATTGCATATTTCTTTTAGTAAAGATTTAATAAATTATACTTTAGACAGTTTGGTTAAATTACCTAATAAAGATACTACAATAAGTTATTTAACTTTTTTTAATTCAACACTTAACCCGGGAGTTCAAATTTTATCAAACGCACAATCATCCGATAAAGAAATTACTTTTGATATCGATAATAATGTAGAACTAAATAAGGCTATTATTAGAAAAGGGAATTTAAAAATAGAATACAAAAATACGTATGCCCAGCCTTTAAAATTTAACTACATTATTAATTCGGCAACACTTTGGGGTGGTCAATTAACTATAAATCAGGTAATACCTGGTAATTCATCTTTAGTAAAAACATATTCGTTAGATGGTTATGATTTAAATTTAACTGGTATTTCTGGCAATAAAGTAAATACCTTAGTACAAACCTATACAATCAGCACAGATGCAAGTGGTGTAACTGATCAATTGCTTCCAGGCCAAGGATTAATTATAAAACTATCATTTGTTGATATTATTCCAGAATATGTGCAAGGTTATTTTGGAAAGCAAAACTTATCGTTTGGTCCTGATTCATCAGCCTTAAGTTTTTTTGGAAATTTAAAACCAAGTAATTTAATATTAACTCAATCTGCCATTAATTTTAAAATTATTAATGAATTTGGTGCAGAAATAAGCAGTTCTTTTAATAATATTAAATCCATAAAAACATTACCTGCAAATGTTGTTACTTTAAATGCTGGTGGTTTAGTTCAATCAATAAATATTAACAGGGCAAGTAAAACAAATAATCCTTCTAATCCTGTTTTTCCATGGTTTAAACAAATCAATATTAATTCTACAAATTCAAACCTTAATCCATTTTTACAAAATTTACCAAACTATTTTGGATATTCAGTTAATGCAATTCTTAATCCATTAGGAAATATTTCGTCAGGAAACGATTTTGCATTTTACGGAAGAGGATTAAAAGTTATAGCAGATGTTGATATACCATTAGCATTATCTGCAGATAATTTTAGTTTAGTCAATTATTCTAAAGTTGATTTAACTCAACTAAAGGAATTAAAGGACGTTAACTCTTGTGAAATAAATTTGCAAGCTCGCAATAATTATCCTTTTAAAGCCCAAATTCAAGGATATATGTTGAATGATCAAAATCAAATAATTGATTCTTTATTTATTCCCGGACAAAATAATATTGAATCTGGAATCACTGATATAAATAATAATGTATTAAATTATGTCGATTCTAAATTAACGGCTATTTTCAATAAAACAAAAATCAATAATTTAAGTCAATGCAAACAAATTAAATTTGTTAGTTATTTATTTCTGCCAAATCAGCCAACGCCAATAAAAATAAATGAGGATAGTTATTTGGATTTAATAGTTAGTGCTTATTTAAATTATAATGCCAAAGTAAAATAATGAAAACACGTTTTATAATTTTTCTTTGTTCAATTACATTATCAGTTTTTTCGCAATATAATTCTGAATTTTTAAATTTTGAGAAAGCTGGCAGAAGTTTATCTATAAATGCAGAATACGAACTTGGATCAAATGGGATTTATAATTCGTTGTTAAATAAATTTATTTATGGTGGTTATATTGACACTAAAACAAAGGATGAATCAAATAATTCCATGAAAAGTTTAAATGTAATGGGTGCTAACATGAATTATGATGTATCCGTATTTTTTGGAAGAAATACTAAATACTCTTATTTGATAGGTTTTAAAGATCAAAGAATATTTAATTCTTCATTTACAAAAGATTTTTTTCAATTGATGTTTTATGGAAATAAACCATATTTAAATGAAACAAAAAACTTATCAGGTTCTAGTATAAACTCTTTGCGTTTTCAAGAATTAAAATTAGGCTTTATTTGGCATAAAATAGATACAACTGCAAAAGCAGGAGTATCTATTTCAATATTAAACGGTCAGCAATTATTTTATATCAAAGCAAAAGAGGGTTCTTCTTTATACACAAATTCTGATGGAACACAATTAGTTTTTAATTCTGATTTTAATATGGCTTTAAGTGATACCATTAATAAAAATAATCCATTTGCTTATTCCGGCATAGGAGCAAGCGCCGATATATTTTTTGAAACTCCTTATAAAAGTAAAATAGGGAAGGGAAGTGTTTTAACAGTTAATGCTAATAATATTGGTTTTTTGCATTGGTTTGATAATAGCGTCCAATATAGCAGTGATTCAACTTTTACATTTAATGGTTATAAAATTGATAATTTACTAGATTTAAAAGATTCAACCTTGTCGGCTATTAATAGAGACAGTATAATTAAAAATACAACTGATGCTCGCAAAGAATCGTTTAATGTTAATATACCTACTAATTTATTAATTATTAATAAAATTCGTTTTACAGATAAATTTGTTTTAGGAACTGGTTTTAGATATTTATTTAATTCCAATTTTAAGCCATATTTTTTTACAGATGCTGAGTTTCAAATTACACCAAAAATAATTGGTGCATTACATGTTGGGTATGGCGGTTACACTAAATTAAATGTAGGATTAGCTTTTTCTTATATATCAACGTCATGGTTTTTTAAATTAGGAAGTAATAGTTTGCAAGGATTTATTTCACCTAAAAACACCTACGGCCAAGGAGCATTTATTAGTGTTGCTAAAAAATTTAAACGATAAATTATGAAAAAAACACTATTCATATTTTTTGTAATTGTTGGTTTTATGGCTAATGCCCAACCACCTAAGAAGTTTTATTGCAGATACGGTGGTACTGGTTATGATGTTGGTTATGATGTTAAACAAACATTAGATAATGGCTATATAATAACAGGATCAACTAGTAGTTTTGGTCAAGGAAATACAGATTTGTATGTATTGAAACTTGATAGTATGGGGCAAAAGAAATTTGAAAAATCGTTTGGCGGCTATAATAATGAAATTGGTAAGAGTGTAGTTCAACTATCAGATTCTAGTTATGTTATGGCTGGTTATACGAGTTCAACTGGGGTAGGTGGGTATGATGTTTTTTTAGTAAAGGCGGATAAAAATGGTAGTTTATTATGGCAAAAAACTATTGGTGGTAGCGATTGGGATTTTGCGTATAGTATGGATACAACAAGTGATGGTGGTTTTATAATTGCAGGAACAACTTATAGTTTTGGGCATGGTAATGCAGATGGTTATATTATAAAAACAGATGGAAATGGAAATGTAATTTGGACTAAAACTTATGGAGGAAACAAGGACGATGAATTTAAATCTGTTATACAAACGGCTGACGGAAATTATGCTTTAGCTGGATATACAAAAAGTTATAATGATACCTTAGGAGATGCCTGGGTTTTTAAAATCAATCTTAACGGTGATTCTATATGGAGTAAATATTTTGGTGGCAATAATGAAGATTTTTTGAATCAAATTGTTGAAATCAATACCGGAGATTATATTACTGCGGGTGCTACCGCTTCATTTGGAATGGGATTGCTTGATGGATATGCACTAAAATTAAATAATTCTGGAAATATACTATCTACTTTGATAAATGGAACTGCCACTTTTGGCGAAATCTATACTGCGGTTGCTATATCACAATCAAATTCCGGTAACAAATTATGTTTTTCTCAAAAAGAAGATTTTTTCGGATTTGGGATTCAGGTAAAACTCATTGAATATGATTATGATTTTATTTATATAAATGCAAGTGACTATGGTTCTGTAAAAACTGATGAAACATATAGTCTTATATCCACCAAAGATTATGGTTATGCTGCTATTGGCTACACAAATGGATTTTCTTCTGTTTTAACTGATTGTTATTTTATAAAAACTGATTCCCTCATTTATAACAGTCCATCTATTGTCTCTGTAAATGATATTAATAAACAATCTATACAGTTTACTTTTTATCCAAATCCAGCTGAGGATTTTATTACCATACAAAGTAGTAAATCTATTGATGAAAATTTAATTAAGCTATATTCAATAACTGGCGAAGAAATATCCTTAAAAGACAAATTTTCCATTTTCTCTAAACAAATTATTCAACTTAATATACAAGATGTACTTCAAGGTATATATTATTTAAAGTATAATAATACTATTCAAAAAATAACTATAATTCATTAGTTAATGGCAAGCTTTACGTAGTCTCTATGAATTTAAAGAAAATTAATATTTATGAAAATTGAAATGATAAAATATCCAAGTATAAATGGATTAAGAGCAATAAGTATTCTCTTAGTTATATTTCATCATCTATCTATTAAAGAATTTTTGTTTTCAGGAACTGAAAAAGTTGAATGGTTATTCCCATTAACCTCTTTTTTACAAGATGGGCATTTAGGTGTAAATGTATTTTTTGTTATCTCAGGTTTTCTAATCACTTCCTTAATGTTAAATGAAGAAACTACAACAAATACAATCTCTTTGAGAAATTTTTATATCAGAAGAACATTAAGGATTTTTCCAGCATATTATTTTTTATTAATTGTGTATTTTATATTACAGCTATTTCAAATTGTGTATATAAGTAACGAATCATGGTTGACTGCTATAACTTATACCAAGTATTTTAATTGGAAATTAGACTGGATAACAGCCCATGCATGGTCACTAAGTATTGAAGAACACTTTTATCTTTTTTGGCCACTAATTTTTATTCACGCACGACAATTTAGAAAAAAGATAGTTATTGCTCTAATTTTAACTGTGCCTATAATAAGAGTAGTTCTGTTTTTTCATCCTATTAGTTGGATGGATGAACTAACAATTTTTACGAGAATTGATTCTATTGCAACAGGTTGTTTATTTGCTTTATATAAAGATGAAATCCTTGAAAAAATTCAAAAACACTGGCTAAAGCTGTTTTATGTTTCAGTTATAACTATCTTTTCTTTGCCTGTTTTAATAATTATTATGAATAAAATAAATTTGGGTTTTGTTTTCATCCCTCTCGGAACTACACATGGGACAATTGCCAATTTTATGATAGGATTTTTAATGATGTATTCAATTTTTGGGCCTCGTAAACTATGGTTTAAATTTTTAAATTTAAAAGTTATTAATTACATTGGTTTGTTATCTTATAGTATTTATTTATGGCAACAAATGTTTATTTCTGGACCTAATAATTTGGGTACAACATATCCTCAAAACTTATTGTTTATTTTTATTATGGCGATGGTATCCTATCATTTAATTGAAAAACCTTTCCTTAAGTTAAAAACTAAATTTGTAGTAATCAAAGAACAAGCCAGCCACTAAAAGAAGTTATCTGTAATACGCGCAGACATCAATACACATGCAAAAGCGGTCGCTTTGTTTTGACATTTTTTTTCTTTACAAACGGTAACAAACATTGATTTTTTTGTAATATTTAGATAAGGAAATTTGTCAACCCCCACACCTTATAGCTAGAACTATTTACAGAAAGTAAAAACACAAAATATATAGTACTAGGTTTAATTTAATAGCGCTAAATTTAATAGGTACTTGAATCGTTTATTACATTTACAGTTATATCTACCGTTTTAAAAATAAAATTATAGTGGGTAGTATAAAAGGGAGCTATAAATAAAGCAGAACGTATTAGGGTGTTTAGATAGTTTTTATAGAAAACTTCCTATAGCCATTTCATAGCCTTTTAACCCGAAGCCACTAATACTACCTTTACAATGTTTTCCTAAATACGAAACATGCCTGTAATCTTCTCTTGCAAAAATATTACTGATATGTACTTCAATAACTGGTGTTTTTATACTAGCGATAGCGTCGGCAATGGCAATAGAAGTATGTGTGTAAGCTCCAGCATTTAATACAATACCGTCGTAATTAAATCCAATCTCCTGTAGTTTATTAATAAGTTCGCCTTCTACATTACTCTGAAAATAAGAAAAAGCTATGTTAGAGAATTTAGTTTGAAGAGTTTTGAAATAATCCTCAAAAGATTTTGTTCCATAAATCTCTACTTCTCTTTTTCCTAAAAGATTTAAATTTGGACCATTGATTATTGCTATCTTTAACACAGTATGTTTTTTTATATTCATTCAAATTTAATCATTAGTCTCCAACTTTGAAACTTTGGAAAATAAATATTCAGGATTTTAAATATTATTTGCAAGTAGAAAAATCGTTGTCAGAAAACTCGGTAGTTTCTTACGAAAGTGATATTAATAAATTGATGGCTTTTATAGAAATGTTTCATCCTTCTAAAAATCCGAGCGATGTTACTTTACAGAATTTACAGGAGTTTTTAAAATATATTTCAGAATTTCATTTTACGGAAACCACTCAGTCTCGAATAATTTCAGGCATCAAGCATTTTTTTAAGTTTTTAATTTTAGAAAATTATTGCCAAATTAATCCTGCCGAATTATTAGAAACACCTCGTATTAAACGGAAACTTCCTGTTTTTTTAAGTGTTGAGGAAATTGATTTGATGTTATCTCATATTGATAGAAGTACTCCTGAAGGTGAGCGTAATTTAGCTATGCTCGAAACAATGTATAGTTGTGGTTTGCGCGTTTCGGAATTAATTAGTTTAAAGTTAAGTGATTTGCATATCAATGATGGATTTATTAGTGTAGTTGGCAAAGGTGATAAACAGCGGTTGATTCCTATTGGCAAATCAGCGTTAAGATTAATGGATAATTATATTAAGAATCATCGTAATCACATCACTATTAAAAAAAATAATGAGGATATGATTTTTTTAAGTAAGCGTGGTAGTTCAATAACAAGGCAAATGGTATTTTATATTATTAAAGATTTAACCGCTAAATCTGGTATAAAAAAAGATTTAAGTCCACATACATTTCGTCATTCATTTGCCACTCATTTAGTAGAAGGTGGTGCTGATTTAAGAGCGGTACAGGAAATGTTAGGACACGAAAGCATTACAACTACAGAAATTTATACACATCTTGATCAGTATTTTTTGCGAGAAAACATTTTGAGTTATCATCCAAGAAATAATCTAAAATAGTTTTTGTTCTTCAGTAAATGGAGAGATGATTTTAGGAATTCTTAAATTCATTCTTGTTTGTTTATTAAATTCATTAATAAAATATATTACGATTTCTGGCATGAGTTCATGCGTTGGTGTATGAATAAAAAAGAATACTTCTTCTAATCCATTATCAATCCAATGTTTTAGTCGTGCAATCCATTCGTTCATTCTGGTGTAATCTGTTTGATGTAAATCATTAGCCACAAAACGTATAAAAGCTGTTTTTGTAGTTAATCGTTGATGTAATACATCTCTTCTTCCTGCTGTATCTGTTAATAATAAGGTTAGATTGTTTTTATAAAAGTAATTACATATATGATTTAATAATTGTTCGTTTTTATACCACGATTCATGTCTTAATTCTATAGCGCAGCGACTCAAAGCTACTTCATCACAAAAGCTTAATAGATCATCTGCTTTTGTACTATCATAATTAGGGGGTAATTGTAAAAAGGGCATTCCTAATTTATGTTTAAAATGCTTATTATTAATAATTAACTCTTTCATATAGTCCACATTGTGAATGAGGAGTGGAGTATGACTAACTATTTGATGAACTTTTGGAAAAAACTTAAAATCACTTGACGTTGTGTCTAACCAGTATTCTATAACATCTCTATCGAGGGCTTTGTAATGTGATATGTTTAACTCTATACTATTAAATTGATGACTATAATATTTTGGAAAATCTTTAGACTTCGCTTTTTTTGGATAAATTTTTCCTACAAAACCTGCATCTGACCAAATAGGGCATCCAACATAAACATAGCACTTACTGGCTTTTTTGCCTCCTAAAACTTTTATTGTTCCCGCATGATCTTCGGGTAAAGTAAAGTTGAGGTTATTTATATCTGACACACGTCCAAAATCCATTAATCTATAAATTCTGTTTGTTCATCATTATATAAATCTTTAACTGAGCCAAATCCAATTACGTCTTGCATTACATTCCCTTCTTTTATTTCAACAGCTCTCATTAATTTTTGTTTACCAAATTTATCTTTTAAATCATATACTATTTTTCGTAAATGATCTTTTTTACTACTGTCTTCAAATAAATTGTATTGCACCATCGTGTCATCTAAAAAATTAGAAACCGATAAAGAAATACTGATAACACCTCTATGAATAATAGTTTCCGATGGATTATTTTTCTCAAAATCTTCCACCCGATTCATAATGGCTTTATATATTTCGGCACCATCTTGTAAAGGAGAACTTACATTAATATAATCTGCCCATTGTTCGCCATTAGCATATCTTATATTAAAGGCTAATGTATTAGCAAAAATATGTCGCTTAACCATTCTTCGCTCTAAGGTTAAACAAAGTGCAACTAAAATTTCGTTAGTGGCTTCGTAAGAGGCGCGATGTTCTTTACTTAAATGTCGCATTGCTTGCATACTTTTGTAATCATGATCGTTATCCAAATCTATTTCAATAAAATTTAATCGACAATACCAGTAAAAACCAACTACACTTTTTAAAATAGCTTTTAAGTTTTCAGGAGATGCGTGCCGCATTTGTAAGGCTGTTGTAATTCCACCTTTATTTAATCGTATTTGCATTTTCTCTGCAATACCTGGCATATCCGTTAATTTTA
>JBILOV010000062.1:0-10316 GCA_044374335.1 Bacteroidia bacterium
TAAAATAATTTTGGCAAGCTCATTTTTTTACTCAAAATTGATAGCTATTTCAATAGCATGACTGATGCATAAAACTAAATCCTCTTAGATATTAATAATATTTCTAATGAAATTTGATTAATCATTATCCAAATATACGTTTACAGATTTATTATAATAATAGCAAAGAAAATTACAATCAACTCTTTATATTCCTTACAAAAAGTCATAAAAAAAGCCATTCACTAATGAATGGCGTTTAACTTATTTTAAAGTAACTTATAAATGCATACTGTCTTTTTTAGCTAAAAGAACATCTTCTGTTTCAACGTTATCTTCATCTTTTACACAGCAATCAACCGGACAAACTGCAGCACACTGAGGTTCGTCGTGAAAACCTGCACACTCAGTGCATTTATCAGTTGCAATGTAGTAAACATCCATACTATAGGGTGTTTGAGGAGCATTTGCATCAGCTGTAATACCTGTATTTAAACCTGTAAATTCTCCTTTCACTTTTGTTCCATCAGCATAGCGCCATTCAGCACCACCTTCATATATTGCATTATTTGGACACTCCGGTTCGCAAGCTCCACAATTAATGCATTCATCTGTAATTTTAATAGCCATTTTTTCGTTAGTTTTGTGTTCTGTAATAATACGGGTGCAAATATAAGATTAATTTTTATGACCTTAAAACAACGAGAACAAGCTTTTGTTCAACTAGGCTTGTTTATAAAACGACATTTTTCAAATCAATGGCTTCCAAAGGAAGAACGTTTTCATAACGATCTCAATAAATTAATAGAAATTGCCTACTCTTACAACGGTTGGTTTACTCCAGAAAGTATTAGCAGAGCATTAACTGGCATTTCATTAATGCTTGACGAAAAAGGATTAAATGAATTTACTACTGAAGTTAAAGAGCCAATTACACCAAAAACCATTGCCGTTATTATGGCTGGAAATATCCCAGCTGTAGGTTTTCACGACCTTTTGTGTGTTTTATTAAGCGGTCACAACATCTTAATTAAAGTTTCTAGCGATGACCCTGCTTTAATTCCGTTTATAGCAGGAATGATTATTTATTTTGAAAAAGATTTTGCTCAAGCTATCAATTTTTCGGAAGGAAAACTCATTAATTTTGATGCCGTAATTGCAACAGGAAGCAACAATACAGCCAAGCACTTTGAATATTATTTTGGTAAATACCCTCATATTATCAGAAAAAACAGAAGTTCAATTGCTATTTTAAATGGCAAGGAAACTAAGGAAGAATTAGCTGAATTAGGAAAAGATATTTTTTACTACTTCGGATTGGGATGTAGAAATGTAAGTAAAATTTATGTGCCCGAAGGTTATAAATTTGATAGCTTATTTGAGGCCGTTTATGATTACAAATTTGTTTTGGATAATAAAAAATATAACAACAATTATGAATATAATCGTGCTATATATCTGTTAGACTTAATTCCTTTTTTAGACAATAACTTTTTAATGATCCGAGAAAAAGAGGAATTGCATGCTCCTACTTCTGTATTATTTTACGAAACCTATACTAATCAAGATCTCCTTGTTGAAAAGATAAGTCCTTTATTGCCAAATTTGCAATGTATTGTAACTAATTTTGAAATGAAAGGGTTAAAAACAATTGCATTAGGACATACTCAAGAACCAACCATTTTTGATTTTGCAGATGATGTAAATACACTTGATTTTTTAAACAGTATCTAAATTATCTACTTTTTATTAATTGAAAAAAACAATACATATATTACTATTATTGGTATTTACTTTATGTATTCATCAAGGTAATGCTCAATCAATACCTATTTTTGAAAACGATTCTATATCAAATATAATTTTACCTAATGTATTTACACCAAACTTTGATAGCATTAACGATGTATTTAAACCTCGCTTAGATGAAATAACCGAATTAAATTTCAGTATTTATAATCGTTACGGCAATTTAATTTTTGAAACCTCTCGTTTAAATGGCTTTTGGGATGGCAGAACAACAAGTGGTGAACCTTGTAAAGATGGCACTTATTTTTGCATATTAAATGCCACCGGTATTGAAGGTAAAAAATACAAAGAAAAAACGTTCATTCAATTATATACAAGTGGATTCTATAGCAAATAAGTCTATTTTAGCAGTAAATAAAATAGCGTTTAATTATCCAAATTCCACCCAATTCAAAGGAATTTCCTCTGTTTCTTTAACAGCAGAACCTGGTAAAATTTTAGCAATAATTGGTAAAAGTGGGAGCGGCAAAACAACTTTATTGAAATGTATTTATGGTTTAGAAGATTTGCATGAAGGACAAATAACCATTGGCAATAAATTGGTACTAGGTCCAGCATACAATTTAATTCCCGGACATTCTGATATGCGCTTTGTAAGTCAGGATTTTTATGTGTTAGATAATCATACGGTTGAGGAAAACATCAAAGATAAATTAGCTGGCTATACAGATGAGTATAAACAAAAGCGCGCTAATCAATTACTACGTTTACTCGATTTAACGAATTTCAAAAACTTAAAAGCAATTACTTTATCTTCCGGGCAAAAACAACGTGTTGCCATTGCCCGTTCGTTAGCAGAATTCCCAAAAGTATTATTATTAGATGAACCTTTTAGTAATTTAGATTTACCCTTACGAGATAAAATATTTACATACATCCGTCAACAAATCAAAAAAGAAAATGCCACTGTTATTTTAGTTACACATCAACCCGAAGAAGCCTTAAGATATGCAGATGAAACTGCAGTTATGGAAAATGGAAAGTTGATACAACACGATGCTACATTTACTGTTTACTATCAACCTAAAACAAAAAATGTTGCTGCTTTAATGGGGCGCTATTTTATATTAGATCAGGAAGATTTAATTTCTAGTAAAGTCAAATTATCAAAAAACCAAACTTATATTCGTCCAAACCAACTACAAATTGTAGAAACCAAAGTGCAAGCTCACATACAAGTTAAAGTGACTAATGTGTTTTTTAATGGTTATGGATTTGAATACTTTGCAGAAACAAAACAAGGAAACTCTGTTTATTTTTACGCAAAAGACAATACTATTCAAATAGAAGATGCTGTTTATTTAAAAGTGAAATGGTATTAATTAAATTTTGTAATCATGGTAAGTTTTTCTGAAACAATAAAAAAGCCTATTATTGAAGTTTGGGAGCATTTTCTATATAAAATAGAATATCCTCAATATTTTGTTCCTGGCGTTAGCAATGTTTTTATTAAAGAGAAAAATGAAGATTTTACTATCAGAGAAATGGACATAACCAATTCTGAAGGAAAAACTTATAGAATTATTGAGAAAATTACGACAACTCCTTATCACGTAATATTTTCAATTATTAATCATCCAATTTATACTGGACACGTTGATAATTTTGCTGAAAAAATTTCAGATACTCAAACAAAGATTACATTTATTATAAAGTGGATTAATAAAGAAACAGGTGAAATATTTACGGATGAATCAATTGCAAAGAATGCTGTTTATAAAACAATTGATTACATACTAAAATCAAAATAATACTATCCCTTAATAACTCTATCCTTTATCTTTACTGCGGGATTTCCCTGATAAATACTCCAAGGCTCTAAACGGGAAACTGCAACACTGCTAACCGTTAGTACGGCATGGCTACCAACTTTTACACCGGGACAAACCACACATTGTGCGCCAACCCAAGCTCCTTCTTCAATAGTAATATTACCAACAAGTAAATCAAAAGCTACTTTTTTGTAATGATGATTACCACATAATAACATGGCACCTTGAGAAACACAAGAATTATCATGCAATACTACTAATCCTAAATTATCAATCCAAACGCGTTCGCCAATCCATACATGATTTCCAATTCGCAAACGCCATGGATATTTAATATTTACAAAGGGTTTAATAACAACACCTTTTCCAACTTTTGCACCATATAATCTCAGTAAAAAACGTTTAAAAGACATGTTAGGAAAAGCAGAATTAAAAAAAACTGCATTTAAAATATACCATGAAATACGTTTAATAGAACTCCCACCTTTTTTGTACCAATCGTTATTAAACTTTGATAGATCTGTTTTTAATTGAGGTTCCATATTATTTTATAGTATCGCAATTACAATTTTCATTGTTTTTTAATAATTTAATATCATTAATGTAAGTTACCGTATCCTTATCTTCCACTAACATTTCGTATCGGGCATTTTTTAAATCGATTGCTTGCAAGTAATAAGTACCAAATGGTTTTTTTCGAACATCGCTTAAATCATAATTCACATTAAAATTTCTCATGTTAACCTGAAATCCTTTTTCTACCATTACCAAACATTTTAATTTACATTTTGCTTTTTCACCCAATTGTAAATATTGATGTCGTAATTCTAACATTTTTAATTCATTAGGACTTGTACAACCTGTTTTATTGACAATAAAAATTAAAATAATACAGCCAGGAATAAACCCTATTAAAAAAAGACGAAAGCGTTGCCAAAAGTTCATATATCTGATTAGTCAATTTGGCAATTAGCCGATATGACAATTATTTTAAATTATTTACTATTACTTTTTTCATTTACTAATAACTCATCTTAAAATCATTGAATTACATAGCTGCCATTAATAAATTAATATCCTTGTGAGGCAAATTAAATGTTTCTCCTAAAAACTGATTGGTTAAAATACCGTTGTAAATATATACTCCACTTCTAACACCCGAATCTTTTCTTACTAAGCTTTCAAAACCGCCTTCATCGCCCATATTCATTAATATTTGTTGAAATATATTACTAAAAGCATAGGAGGCTGTGCGTGCCACACGCGATGGAATGTTTGGAACGCAATAATGAATAACGCCATGTTTTCTAAATACCGGTTTAGTATGATTGGTCACATCTGAAGTTTCAAAAACACCACCCTGATCAATACTAACATCAATAATAACAGATCCGGTTTTCATTTCAGATACCATGTTTTCAGAAACAATGCAAGGCGTTCTTCCTTTTGAAGCCCGCAAGGCTCCAATAGCCACATCTGCTGTTTTTAAATGTTTCTCTAAAACTTTTGGTACTATTACAGATGTAAAAATACGGGTACCTAACTGACTTTGTAATCGGCGTAAACGCGAAGTTGAATTATCAAAAACTTTTACTGTGGCCCCTAAACCTAAGGCGGCTCGTGCAGCAAATTCGCCAACTGTACCTGCACCAATAATAACTACTTCGGTAGGAGAAATACCACTGATGCCACCCAATATTGAACCTACTCCACCATTAGCATTGCTTAATAATTCGGCAGCAACTAATATGGATGTTCCTCCGGCTATTTCCCCCATGGCTCTGATAACAGGAAAAATACCTGCATCATCAGTTATTAAATCAAAAGCGACGCAGTTTAATTTTTTGGCAACTAATTTTTTTAAAAAATCTTCTGGCTGAACGGTAAGTTGCAATGCTGAAAACAAAGTTTGCTTTGTTTTCATGCTTTCAATTTCTGCTAAAGTAGGTGGAGCAATCTTTAAAATAATATCTGCTTTATAAACTTCATCGGCGGAATAAGCAATTTCTGCTCCAGCTTCGCTATAATCTGTATCTTCGAAATGAGCAGCTGAACCTGCACCTGCCTCAACTATAATACGATGACCGTTATTAACTAATAAAGCAACGGCATCAGGCACAAGTGGAACACGATTTTCTTGAAAAGCTATTTCTTTAGGAATACCAATATATAATTTACCTTTTTTACGGGCTACCTCAAGCATTTCTTCCTGTGGAGCGTATCCTCCTTTGGTTAAAGAAAATAAAACATCTTTAGTCATTACCATAATTAAACCATTTAAAATTAATAACCATTGCCATGATACCTTGGAGCATTACAATCATCTATAGCTCTTTTTTTTGGTCTAAAAATTAAGCCTATTCTTAGCTCCCACATACGACCATAAAATTTAACATTATCTAATTTTTTCTTCAAAATATCAGGATTATAATGAACTTCTGTAAAAAAATGCCATTTTCCAAAGGAAGTAAATTCGTATCCAACAGCAGCATCAGGACTAATTTTAATTTTAGGAACTAAATCTGCCACCGGAATATAAGCACTAAGATTTCTTGAAAAATTATAATCTAATCTTGCGCCAATCATTAAATAGGGCGTTCCTCTATACCCTTCATTAAAAAACACTTTCAGAAAATTATTCCATTCTATATTTCTGTAAATATTTTTAGTAACATCGCCCCTCTCAATAGGCCAAGGCTTTGTTAAAGGCTTTTCTTTGGCTCCCTTTGTGCAATATTCAAATTCTGTTTGCCATCTGATGTGATTGTATGGTAAAAATTCAGCAAAAACACCGCCACTGTAACTAATATATTCGGCTGAACGATGAGATGGTGCAGGTATTGTATGAGAAAATAAAAAAGAATCAACATCAAGGCTATTTTCATATCTATGACTGGAAGTGGTACCGCCAACAAAAAAACCAGCACCTCTAAAAAATTGCGCATCCATTAAAATCGTTAAATGCAGCAAAGCAATACAAATAAATATTTTTTTAAACATATTATTATGCACTTATGGTTTCCATAGTAGAGTCAACCTTTTTAACTAATCCTTGTAACACTTTACCTGGTCCAACTTCTGTAAAATGAGTTGCTCCATCAGCAATCATTTGAGTAACGGTTTGAGTCCATTTTACAGGAGCCGTTAACTGCACTATTAAATTTTTCTTAATTTCTTCAGGATTAGAAACTGCCGTTGCTGTTACATTTTGATAAATAGGACAAATTGGTGAATTAAATACAGTTGCATTAATTGCAGTTTCTAATTCTATACGCGCAGGTTCCATTAAAGGTGAGTGAAAAGCACCACCCACAGGTAATACCAAAGCTCGCTTTGCGCCAGCCGCTTTCATTTTTTCACAGGCAATATTAATTCCTTCAATAGATCCAGAAATAACTAATTGTCCGGGGCAGTTATAATTTGCAGCTACAACAATATGTCCGCTGTCTGAAATTTCTTTACAAATATTTTCAATAACATCATCGGCTAAATTTAAAACAGCAGCCATTGTAGAAGGATTTAATTCGCATGCTTTTTGCATTGCCAAGGCTCTTTTTGAAACCAAGGTTAAAGCACTTTCAAAACTTAAGGTTTTATTGGCTACTAAAGCCGAAAACTCTCCTAACGAATGCCCTGCTACCATATCAGGAATAAAGGTTTCTCCCATTGTTGCAGCCAAAATAACTGAATGTAAAAATATAGCAGGCTGTGTAACTTTAGTTTGCTTTAACTCTTCATCTGAGCCAGTAAACATGGTGTCAGTAATATTAAAACCTAAAATATCGTTTGCCTTGTGAAACAATGTTTTTGCTAAAGCAGAGTTATCATATAACTCTTTTCCCATTCCAGAAAACTGAGAACCTTGACCTGGAAATACAAATGCTTTCTTCATAGTATAAAAATTGCGTTATTGTTACGTTATGTTTAAACTATAAATGTAATAAATAAAAGGGTAAAAAAAGATGCGTTTTGTCAATTAGTAACTAACGATAGACTGTTAATTGAATATACTTTTTATTGTAAGTGAAGATTTAAGCTTTCTATAAAATACTAAACAAACAAGGTTAATTTACTAATGTACCAAGTTTAATTAATGAACTAGCAATTTTAAGTTTATGATTTTCAAGTTCTTTTTTATTAATATCAAATCTCAACTCATCTTCATCGGTAGTTACAAAGCTTAATGCAGCTCCTTTATATACAGTGCCCTCGCGTTCACCAACAATTAGCAGCGGTTTATTTGCAAATTTTTGATTAATAGTTTTAATAGATGAACTTTTTGATGCAGAAACATAAAGTAAATGACAAAAAGTAATATCGTCAACAGCTTTAAAGGTTTTAAAAACAATTTTCCGTCCTTTTAATTTTTTATTGGAAGCTACTATTTTTAATTCATCACTTATTTTAGAATCTCCAATAAGAGCAATAATAAAATCACCTTTACTTTCTTCTTCAGGCCATTCAACATATTTCATAAAATTATATACATATAATGAGTATGCTTTATAATCTGTTGATTGCGCAGTTAATTTATTACTTACAACAATAGTAAATAACGTCAAAAAAAGATAAATCTTCCTAAATTTTAATATGTGATTAAATTTATTCAACTAATCTTATTTTTTGAATTGTAAGTTATAATTTAGTCTAAAAACAATTTCGCGCGATGGACCAGGTAAAGGAGCATGTCCACCGTCATAAGGCTGTATAAACTTAAACTTTTGATTTAATGCATCATAAACACCTAAACCAACACTTAATCCTTTTATAGGAGTTTCATATCTCACAAAAAAGTTAAGTAGTAGTGTTGGATCTAATCGTTTTAAAACAGAATTGTTGGCACTATCTATCGCTACTATAGCATAACGCTGACCATATAAAGTAGATGTGCTATTAAAAGAAAGTGATTTTGTAATATTCCAACAAACAGATAGGTTAATTTTACGATTTGCAAAACCTAATAAAGAGTGCGAATTATCTGCTTTATAAATTGCTATTTTTTCTTTATTTGCAACTGTATATAAAGAATAATTAAAATTTATAAATCCCCATTTATCTTTATAACGGTATTCAATTTCTAAACCTTGCGAACCCGAATGTCCATAATTGGTATAATAATCTGTGTTTGAACTATCTTGCGAAACATAATAAATAATAGGTTCACGCGAAGCGATATCATACACATTTGCTGTAAGAATAGATTTTCTGGTAATTTGATAGCCTATTTCTGCTTCAATTACAGTAGTCATTTCTGGTTTTATACCGGCAGAATCAGCTGAATTTATATTATCAATAGATGGCGACCTAAATGCCTGACTATATAAAGCCTTAAAGTGAAATTTATTATATTTTTTTGTTAACCCAACTCTTGGAACAAAAGCACTATTAAATTCGCTGTGCTTATCAAACCGAGCGCCAACAATAAAATTAACCGGTCTTGTTTTTATTAATGCTTGTGAAAAAACAGAATAGTTTATATAATTCACTTCCTTTTTTCCGTTCGCAAAAAAACTACTATCCGTATTATCCATCGCTTTATCTTGATAACTTTCAACACCAAAAATAATATTCAAATTTCTTTTGGCATCGTATGAGGCTGTGATGTTTTCTGTAAAACGGACGCCCGTTTTATTGTACGGCTGAGAATAATCATAGCTTGGTGTTTTCCATGGCGTTTGATTTTTATAATTAATTCGTGGTGTTATTGTAAATTTATCATTTAATTTAAAAACATATTTTAACTCAGAAAAAAATGAATTAAAACTTTCAGGAACTGCACCTTGCTGAACAACTGTACCATATCCATCGCGCTGAGTAGTTTGAAAAAAATCACCAATGGCTCTAAAACTTAACCCTTTATATCCTAAAGCTAAGTTAAAGTAGTTTGGATTTAAATTTGAATTTCCCTTCATTGAATAACTTGAATCTGCATAATCTGTATAGGTTTGATCACTTCTTTGCCCCTGCCCAACTAAGCCGGATAAACTAAATGAAAAATCTTTTATTTTTTTTCCAACTGATACATTCAAATTTCTTCTTCCATAGTCTTTTTCCATTTGTCCGTAAGTACCTGAAATAGTGATACCATTTATATCTTCTGCCTGATGAGTAATAATATTAACAACACCATACTCAGCATAACCACCATAAATTGCAGACCCCGGCCCTCTTATAACTTCAATTTTTTTAATTTGCTCAATGGGATAATGATTACCAAACATATTGCCGGCTGATATAATTTCGTTCATTTCCTGACCATCTAATAACACTAACACTTTTCCTTCGTTGGCCCAATTACCTCGCATACCTATTCCAACAACTCCTTCAATATCCATACCAAAATCTATTCCGGGAACTAAACGTAATACATCTATTAAATCTCGAGCACCCGACTTACTTATTTCTTCTTTAGTAATAAGACTAATTATACTTGGAGATTCTCGCAAATTAATTGGCTTTTTGGATGCTACAGAAATTAAAGAATTTACAAATTCTTCTAATTCGGAGGGAAGCCCATGCGACTTTAAATTTATTAATTGTTCCAATGACATATCATAATAGTCAATTGAATCCTTTTTAACTAAAGTGGAATCTTTTTGAGCAAAACTACTATTTGTTAAAATAGAATATACAAAAAGAACAAATAAAAAATATTTCATCATAGGAACAAATATAAAAATAAAGTACATATAAACATGTTATTTGTAATTATATAATATATTTGTAAGTCTATAAATAAAATTAAAACTAATAGTT
>JBILOV010000303.1:0-2654 GCA_044374335.1 Bacteroidia bacterium
TGATGAAAAACCTGTTGGCACTACTTGGATTGCAGTTGCTTATGATGGTCAAATTATAACTAAGCATTTTGTATTTGGACATAACCGGCAACGTAATATTCAGATGACGGCTACCACAGCAATGAATATGTTGAGGAAATTAATTTTAAATATCAAAGATTAAATAAAAGTTGTTTGATTTTAGTTATTTGTTTCTGGAAATATCCAACAACAAATATCCAACAACGAAAAACTAATTTTATGAAACTAGCATACAGAGAATTTGGAGAAGGACAGCCATTAATCATTTTACATGGCCTATTTGGACAAAGTGACAATTGGAATACTTTAGCTAAACGTTTCGGCGAAAATGGTTTTAAAGTATACACATTAGATCAACGAAATCATGGTTTATCTATGCATAGCGATGCATGGGATTATCAATTAATGGCCGAAGATTTAAAAGAGTTTATTGAAGAACATCAATTACAAAATGTTATTTTATTAGGTCATAGCATGGGTGGTAAAACCGTCTTGTTTTTTGAGCAGATGTTTCCTCAATTAGCTAATAAATTAATAATTGTAGATATTTCACCTAGAGCTTATGAGCCACATCATGATTCTGTTTTAAAAGCATTAAATGCTGTTGACTTTACAGATATTAATACACGCAAGGAGGCAGAAGCTATTTTGGGAGAATATATTTTGGATTTTGGAACAAAACAGTTTTTATTGAAAAATATTTTTTGGAAAGAAGACGAAACAAAACAAATGGCTTGGCGTTTTAATTTAAAAACAATTACACGCGAATATAATAATGTTGGAGTAGGTGTCCCATATTTTTATAGCGATACCGAAACATTATTTATAAGAGGTGAGAAGTCTGATTACATTGCAGATAATGATATGCAAGATATTGCTTCTCGTTTTTCAAATTATCAATTAAAAACAATTGTCAACAGTGGTCATTGGGTTCATGCAGAACAACCGGAAGCGTTTTTTAATTGTGTGATGGATTTTATTTCTAAATTTTAAAAGTATCATCAATTACTTTGATGGTGTTTTTTAACCTATCCTCACTAATTCCTTTGATGATTTTATAGTCAACATTTAATTTTTGCAATTCGTGTTTATTTAATTTAAATAAATGTTCACGCAAATCTTCATTTTTTCTTTGAGAATCGGCAACCCAAGGAACGTCGTTATTTGAAATTAAAGTTAAGTCATAATCATTTGATTTAATTGACTTAATGATGAAGTTTGGAACTTTATTGAATTTAAGTGAAGACCATATTTTAATTGTAATTAAGGACGTATCACAAAATAAAAAACGATTTGCTTTAAGTAAATATTCATGTTCTAATTCAATTTGTTTTTTTGCAATTATTTCTAAATCAGAAGTACTATAATTATTAATGTCATGTTTTTCGAAATATGTTCTAGCATATTCTGGCACGTAAACGGTCTTATAATGTTTTGCTAATTGCGCGCATAATATTGTTTTACCGGTACTTTCGGCGCCAACAATAACTATTTTTTTTATTTTATGATTAGTTGTTTTTTCCATGAGTAAAATCCATACAGTGCCATTAAACTAAAAAAGCCATATAATATGGCATAAGTTGGTAATTCTTTTATTATGTATAAAACAACATAGGCGGCGTCGATAATTACCCAAACAACCCAATTTTCAATCCACTTTTTCGCCATCATAAATGTACATGTAAAACTACAAGCAGTTAATATTGAATCAAACAAAATTTGATCAGATTTAAAATGCCTTAGCAGGAAAAAATAAATAACACTTTGTAAAACAATTGAAAACATGATTGGAATAACCCATTTTATTGGCATTTTTGAGACAATAAAAGCGCTACCCTTTTTTTTGTTCCAATATACCCAACCATAAATCCCACTTAAAAAATAAAAGATTTGTAAACTAAAATCTCCAAATAAACGTTGGTTATAAAATGTTATACCAGAAATTACAACAGAAATTAATGCTATTGGCCAACACCAAATACTTTCAAATATTGTAAATAATACACCTGCTATGCCGGTTAATAAAGCTATCCAATCCCAAGTAGTCATCAATCAAGTGGAATATTTTTTAATTTACAATATCTAATAAATTCAATGTATTTGTTAAAGGGAGAAGAACTTTTCCATAAATGACCGTATAACGCTATACCATGAAAACCTAATTTGTATGCTAATTCAATACTTTTTTCATTTATTCCACCTCTTGCGTATATTTTTTTTTCTGATTTTGTTAATGCTGCTTCCACAGTTTCTGGATAAAATCCGCTGTATAATTCACCAGAAACATTATGAAACATAGTCCCTAAAAAACAGTAATCAGTTTTCACTTTTTGTTCTAAATATAATTCAGATATTCTTTTATAAGATATTGATTTAATTAAATTCGGTTTTCTTATATAAATCATTTTTGTATTCCACCATAATTGAAATTTTTTCTTGAGGTGTGTGGAGGTAAAATGAAACCCTTTTAAATTATATTTAAGAGCAAGTCGGTGATGAGAATGTATTATAATCCGATTATGAAAATGAGACGGAATTTTCTTTATATATTCATCTAGTTCTTTAGTAGAAAATCTGTTTTTACGAACATGCAACGTATCTAAACCCGCTTCAAACATTTGAATGATTGCCGT
>JBILOV010000304.1:0-2642 GCA_044374335.1 Bacteroidia bacterium
AATAAGTAAATAGTTATATCTTAGTAACAATATTAACCCCTAAAAAAATAAACTATGATTATTGGAATTATCTTAGCAATTGTTATTTGGCTCTCAATTATTGCATTTGTAATAGTATCGCATTGGAAAGTATTTGAAAAAGCAGGACAGCCTGGCTGGTCTTTTCTTATACCCATTTACAACATTTTAATTTTGCTAAAAATAGCAAACAAACCATGGTGGTGGATTTTTATGTTATTAATTCCCATTGTAAATATTGTTTTTGCAATTATGATTTTTCACCGAGTTTCTTTGTCTTTTGGCAAAGGTGCAGGGTTTACAGTTGGTTTATTATTTTTATCTGTTATTTTTTGGGGTATTTTAGCGTTCGATAAATCGGAATACAAAATGTTACCAAACGAATAATCATTTTTCGAAGTAATCTCGATTATTTTCAAAAAAATCGTTTAATAAAAAAGTCCCATCTGCATAGCATATGGGACTTTTTTATGACTAGGTAAATACTAGTATCTGTAAGCGTCGCCTTTGAATGGACCTTCCACTTTAACACCAATATAATCAGCTTGATCTGTATTTAAAGTATCTAATTCAACCCCAATTTTAGCTAAGTGTAAACGAGCCACTTTTTCATCTAAAATTTTTGGTAATACATAAACTTTATTCTCATATGCTGCAGTGTTTGTCCATAATTCTAATTGAGCTAATGTTTGGTTTGTAAATGAATTACTCATTACAAAACTTGGGTGACCAGTAGCACAACCTAAGTTTACTAAACGACCTTCTGCTAAAACAATAATGTTTTTACCGTTAATAGTGTATTGGTCAACTTGTGGTTTAATAGTATCTTTAGTTGAACCATAAGTTTTGTTTAACCAAGCCATATCAATTTCAGTATCAAAGTGTCCAATGTTACAAACAATAGCACCATGTTTCATTGATTCGAAATGACGACCAACAACTATATCTTTGTTGCCAGTTGTAGTTACAATGATATCAGCAATTTTTACTGCATTATCCATTTTCATTACCTGGTAACCGTCCATTGCAGCTTGTAAAGCACAAATAGGGTCAATTTCAGTAACAATTACACGAACACCTTGAGAAGATAATGATAAAGCAGAACCTTTTCCAACATCACCATAACCTGCTACTACAGCCACTTTACCAGCCATCATAACGTCAGTAGCTCTACGAATAGCATCTACTAAAGACTCACGACAACCATACTTATTATCAAATTTAGATTTAGTAACAGAATCATTCACGTTAATAGCCGGTAATAACAAAGTACCATTTTTCATACGTTCATATAAACGATGAACACCAGTAGTCGTTTCTTCAGATAAACCTTTGATAGCTTTAGCTAATTCAGGATAAACATCGAACACTAAATTAGTTAAATCACCACCGTCATCCAAAATCATATTTAATGGCTCACGGTTTTCACCAAACCATAACGTTTGTTCAATACACCAATCAAATTCTTCAGCGCTCATGCCTTTCCAAGCATAAACCTGAATACCAGCTGCTGCAATTGCTGCTGCAGCATGATCTTGAGTTGAAAAAATATTACAAGAACTCCAAGTAACTTCTGCGCCTAAAGCAGTTAATGTTTCAATCAATACTGCTGTTTGAATGGTCATGTGCAAACAACCTGCAATACGAGCGCCAGCTAATGGTTTAGAAGCTCCATACTCAGCACGAAGTGCCATTAATCCTGGCATTTCTTCCTCTGCTAATTTAATTTCTTTACGACCCCATTCTGCTAATGAAATGTCTTTTACTTTGTACGCTAAGTACTTTCCTGTTGCTACTGCTGACATGTTATTTTTTTGATTTAAGTGTTTATTTTTTGTAATTATGCAAAGATAAGATATAAGATTGTAACATCAAATAACTAATAAAGTTTAATTTAATAAGATTGATAGAGGTTTTTAACATACAAAAAGGTTTGTTTTTTGGATTATTAAATCTAGAGGAATTTGCAAAATCCCATAATCTAATCGCTAAACGAGACATTGAAACTCAGGGAAAAAATTATCTCATTAATACATTATTAGATAGGGAAGTGATTATTAAATATGATGATAAAGGAAAGCCATATTTAGCAGATGATAGCCGACATATCTCCATTTCGCATTCTCACGATAAATTAGCCATCATTGTAAATGAACAAGACTCGACTGGTATTGATATTGAATTAATAAGAGATAAAGTTATTAAAATAAAGCACAAATTTCTTTCAGCTACAGAACTGCAAAATACCAATGATGATGTTGAAAAATTATTGATTTGTTGGGCCGCTAAGGAAACCTTATATAAAATATATGGACTTAAAGATGTTGATTTTATTGAACACTTAGCTATAAAACCATTTACAAAAGATAAATTTGGAACACTTATTGGAGAAATTAATTTACCAAATTTCAATGAAACATATCAACTTAATTATCAATTATTGGATGATTATGTTTTAGTTTATGCGTTGAATAAAATAAATAAACAATAGTTGTTAAAAACCATTTAAACCAAATAGTAACATAGATAAAAAAATTAATTTGTAAGCACTTAACTTATATAAAGCAAGTTTTTCATATAAGGATTTAATGTTTTAAATCGAATCATCGCTACATTTAGTGTTT
>JBILOV010000305.1:0-2640 GCA_044374335.1 Bacteroidia bacterium
AGTTTCATGAGGCTGACCAACACCCGGTTCAATTTGACCACTTGCGTGCCCAATAACCTCATGCATATCTGTGTGTAATTTATCAGCCAAACCAGCATAGTCTAATACACTTTTCTTAATAGCATCATTATAATAAAACTCATTTACGACGCTTCCACCAGCTGCTTTTTCATATGCCTCTACAATATTTCCTAAGTTTACAGATTTAGAACCATGTGTTTCTCTAATCCATTCATTGTTTGGCAAGTTGATACCAATTGGTGTAGATGGAGCAGCATCGCCACTTTCCATTACAGCGTTTATAACTTTAGCAGAAATACCCTTAACATTTTTCTTTTTATGTTCAGGTAACAAAGTAGAATTATCTTCAAACCATTGGGCATTAGCGCCAATCATAGCGATACGTTTAGACGCTTCAAAATCTTTAACAGAAACAACTGATTCAAATGTTGCTTTTTTTCCTAGCGGATCCTCATATACTTCTATAAAGCCATTTGTAACATCAATAGCACTTTGAGTATCTTTTACCCAGGCAATATTATAATCATCAAAATCTTTTAAAGACCCTGATTTATAAAACTGAACTAATTTCTCTAATGCTAATTTTTGTTCTCCGTTTTCAGCTACTGTAATAGCTTTTTCTAACCAAAAAACAATTTTCTCAATTGCCTTAGTGTACATTCCGCCAACTTTCCAAACCTTCTCTACAATTACACCATTCTCTTTTACTAACTTACTATTTAAACCAATCATAACTGGTGTAGTATCTTTTTTGTCGACCATTTTTTCATAAAAAGCAATGGCTTCTTTTTGATTAACACCTTCATAAAAATTAACCGCTGAATTAGTAATTAAATCTTTACTGGCATCTAAACTTACTTTTTTTGGTGCAATTTTAGGATCGTAAATAATAGGCATCAAACGAGTCGTAAAATCTTTTACAGTTTCACCCGCATTTAATGGTAATTTAGAAGCATCCACTTCTGAAATAAATTGTGCAAAAACATCTTGTGATATTTCAGGAAAAAATTTCTCACTTCCATAATGATGATGAATCCCTCTACTAAACCAAACTCGTTTAGCGTATACTGTAAACTTTTTATAATCTTCAGAGTTTACATCTCCTTTATAGTTTTCTACAATAGCATCAATCGTTTTACGAATCGTTAAGTTGAATTTATAATTTTGATCCCACATAATATCTCTTCCACATAAAGCGGCTTCGGATAAATAATACAACAACTCTTTTTGTTGAAGGGTTAATTCGTCAAATGCAGGTATTTCATATCGCAAAATTCTTAAGTCAGCAAATTGCTCGCTCACATATTCAAAAATTTCGGCTGAGTCTTTCTTAAGTGAATCTTGTTTAACAACTACATCATCTGAATTATAGTCGGACTGATTAGATTTACAAGCGCTAAGCATCAAAGCTGCAGTAATGGGTAAAATAAGAAATTTTGATTTCATGTATATTTTAATTTTTCATCACAAGTTTACTATTAATATTATTGTTTTGCAAACGTTTTTGCTTTCTTTATAAATAAGTATATTTGTTTAAAATGAAGCTAAATTTATACATATTACTATGTTGTTTTGCATCAGTAATAAATTTGAGAGGGCAGACAATTAAACGAAATTTATTGTTTGCAAATGCTATACCTTTTCATCATCATATATACACTTATGGCTATGAGCAATCTAAAAGTAGTTTGATTTTTAAATGCTATTTGTATAGTTATAAATTACAACTCCAAGACAGTATATCTTTTATGTTAGGAAAACATACACCCACTGATTATTTAGAAATTAGTGCTGACACTTTACATGATGTTTTAAACTTTTACTTTCAACTAGCCAATCAAAAAAATGTTGTGACATTATTAAGATTAAATGATACGTTAGAGAAAATAACTTCTACCGAAAATTATGATGCCAATCATATAAATTCGTTAACAGCTTTTGATGATGAAAAATATGAACACAAAGAAGATATGTATATCATCAGAACAACTAAAGATAGTATAGGAAAACAATTTTATTTATCTAAGTATCAAATTAAAACAATAGATAAGCCTTTTGAATATGATTACAAATGGCAATTTGCATTTGAAAAAAAATACATTCATAGAGCATCGGTTATTTATGCCGATTCAAGTCTGGTATTAGTTTATGCACATGTATTTGATGGATTAAAAAAGGGGCAGTGGATATTGCGTATAAATGCCAAAACCGGCGAAATCATTAAAGGAACGAAACTAAGTGCTAAAAGTGATACGCGACACTTTTTACTTTCGAATGTAGTAGTAGATAAAAAATCGAAAAGCATAGATGTGATTGGAAGTATATATGATGCGAACATGATAGACTTTAAAAACAACTCTTTTGATTTTACAAATCAAGCAAAAAATCACAAATTATTTTTAGTAACCATTGATAGTTTAGGAGATGTCATTACAAGAACCGAAAAAGTATTTCCGTTACCAACACAAACAAAATCAGTTGAAGGACTAAAATCATTTCATGTAAAAATTAGAGAATTTAAAAAATTAAAAGATAATAATTTTGATGTTTGGTTAGATATATATGAGCAAAGTAAACCATTGATTCTTTGTTATTACAGTTCATGGAACATAAAAGTTA
>JBILOV010000063.1:0-10214 GCA_044374335.1 Bacteroidia bacterium
TTTACTTATTCTTCTGTTTGGTATTTATCGGGTAAGAAAATCAATTAAAAAAGAAAATGAACTAACAAGCCAAAAAAGTAACTTTATTTTAAGCGTTTCACACGAATTAAAAACACCTATAGCTGCCACTAAACTTCAATTACAAACTTTATTAAAACACGATTTGGAAAGAGAAAAACAAAAAGTGTTATTGAATAACGCCTTAAATGAAACTAACCGACTACATAAACTTGTTGACAATGTTTTAATGGCAAATCAAATTGAAAACGATAACTTAAGTATTCAAAAAGAAAATTTGAATTTGAGTGAGTTAATTGAAACAACCATATTACGCTATTTTTCTGCGCAGCTTGAAACAAATATCATCCATTTAAATATAGAAAAGGATATACATTATTCGTTGGATAAAGAACTGTTCCCGTCAATAATTATAAATTTAATTGAAAATGCCATCAAATATTCACATGACGTTATTGATATTCAGTTGAATTTAAAAACAATCAATAACAACCCTGTTTTACAAATAAATGATTTAGGGTGCGGTATTCCTGACAATGAAAAAGAAACCGTTTTTCAGAAATTTTTTAGAGGTGGTGACGAAAATACCCGTAAAACTAAAGGCACAGGAATCGGGTTATTTATTGTAAAAAGTATTTGTGATTTACATCAACTAGAAATTAAGGTCATTAACAATTATCCTAAAGGAAGCATATTTCAAATTCAATTTTAATTTAAGCCATCTACAAAAATGTATAGTAAATTAGTTATACTATCAATATTCATTCTTACATCATGTTCTCAACCAAACGAAACAAAACAAAAAGACAATAAACTAACTCCAGTTTTACTTTCATCTGCGAAACGTTTTGTAATAAAAAAAACACAAGAGTATACAGTTTTAGAATTATTGGGAAACAAAAACAATAACAATGTTACTGCAACTTTTATATTATACAAAAACCAAAAGCCAAATTATAGTAAAGATGCTTATTACATAAAAACACCTGTGAAAAAAATTGCCTGCATGAGTTCGATATATACAGCCATGTTGGCAAAATTACATTGCGAAAAAGCTATTGTTGCTATAGATAATGTTGACTATTATACCAATCTATTTATACAAAAAAAAGTAAAAGAGAATGCAATAATCGAGCTATCAAAAGGTCCAACGATTGAAGTGGAAAAAACAATAGCCTTAAATCCTGACTTATTTTTAACATTTGGAATGGGAAATCCTAAAGATGATGTCGATAAAAAATTAGTCCAAGCCAATATTCCAATAGCAATAAGTATAGACCATTTAGAAGAAACTCCTTTAGCCAGAGCTGAATGGATTAAGTTTTTTGCCTATTTTTTTAATAAAGAAACCCTCGCAGATTCATTATTTAATGAAACCGAAAAAAAATATAATAATTTAAAATTATTAACTAAAGATGTAAAATTAAAACCCACTGTTTTAACCGAAATAAAATATGGAGATGCTTGGTATGTTCCATCTGGAAAAAGCTACATGGCGAATTTAATAAATGATGCTGGTGGCAATTATTTTTGGAAAGACGACAATAAAACAGGGAGCATGCCTTTATCTTTTGAAACGGTTTATGCTAAAGCTAAAGATTGCGATATATGGTTTAACTTATATAATATTAATACTAAAAAAGAATTAATGAGCTATGATGAACGTTATGGTTTATTTAAAGCCTGTAAGAAAAATCAATTGTACAATAATAATAAAACTCAAAATGCTTTAGGTTATAGTAACTATTGGGAAACTGGCATTACTAATCCTGAAGATGTGTTAGCAGATTTAATATATATCTTCAATCCTACACTATTACCTCATCATAAATTTAAGTATTATAAAAAAATTGAGTAGAGAATAGAACACAGATGATGCAGATAGTTATGATAAAAAAGCGATAAATAAACTCATGCAATCATTTTTAACCTAATTTTCAGCTCTTTATAATAAAAAAGAAAAATAAACTGACTTTTGATTAAAAAATTATTCAGATCATTTTTAATCAGCTTAATCAGTGTCATCTGCGTTCTATAATAAAAAAAGAAACGTAAATTTGGACCTTGACACAATCTAAATTCATATTAACAATAATTTACTTAACGACTATTTTTATAGCGTTAATGATAGGCGATTTGTGTTTTGGAAGCATCAACTTATTTTCATTAGAAACATCAAGTCCTTTATTTTCAACTATCCTTTTTGATATAAGATTACCTAAAACATTAACCTCCATTATTGCAGGGTCAGGTTTAGCTTTGTGTGGTTTGTTAATGCAAAGCCTGTTTCGTAATCCTTTAGCGGGGCCTTATGTTTTGGGTGTGAGTAGTGGTTCGAGTTTATTTGTGGCGATTGCTACCATGTTAATTTCATCCATTCATATATCAGGATTTTATTTTATGGGAAAGAGTATTGTCACTCTTTTCTCAATAGGTGGAGCTTTTTTGGTAACACTCATAATTTTATTGATTTCAAAAAAAAACAAAAACAATGTCACTATTTTATTAGTGGGTTTAATGTTGGGACAAATAATGGGAGCCATTCAAGGTTTAATTGAATACATAAGTAATGCGGATAATTTAAAAACTTTTGTTATTTGGGGTATGGGAAGTGTTGGGAGTACAACCCTACAAGATTTGTATTTTGTGATTCCAATTTATGCTTTTGCTATTGCATCAACTTTCTTTTTTATAAAACCACTCAATGCAATTTTACTAAATGAACAATACGCACAAAATTTAGGCGTAAATGTAAATCGCTTAAGAATATCAATTATCATCATCACTGCAATTTTAGTTGGTGTAATTACCGCTTTTTGCGGGCCGATAGCTTTTGTTGGGATTTCTGTTCCCATCGCCTCTCGCTTACTTTTTAAAACCTCACATCATTTACATCAAATAGTATTTTGTTTATTATTAGGCGCATGTGTAGTGTTAAGTGCTGATGTAATTTGTCAGTTATTGAGTAGCCAATTTCTATTACCTATTAATACGGTTACAACATTAATAGGCTCGCCCGTTGTTATTTATTTATTATTCAAATCTAAATTAAGTATAGGATGATAGATATAAAACATTTAGAAATTGGTTATCAAAACAAACGCGAAAACATCAGCGTTTTTAAAAACCTTAACTTAACTTTAAACACTGGGGATTTAGTTGGTTTAATGGGTGATAATGGCATTGGAAAATCTACTTTTTTAAAAACTATTACAGGAAACTTATCTCCACTATCAGGAGAAATACTGTTGAATTCAAAAAACATCTCTAATTATTCTGCTCAAAGCATAGGGCAACTGTTATCAATTGTAGTTACAGAAAAAATTGGCGGATTTAATTTAACTGTTTGGGATGTTGTTGCCGCAGGAAGAACTCCTTACATTAACATTTTTGGAAAACTAACACCAGAAGATAAAGCCATTGTTGAATCAAGCTTAATACACTTAAATTTATTACCATTAAAAGATAAATTAATTGATGAACTCAGCGATGGGCAGCGCCAAAAAGTAATGATTGCTAAATCCCTAGCGCAACAAACACCAATTATTGTATTAGATGAACCAACCGCTTTTTTAGATTATACATCCAAACATCATTTGTTTGGAACACTAAAACAATTATGCGAAGAACAAGGCAAACTAATTATTGTGTCTTCGCATGATTTGGATTTAATGAAAAGGTATATTACTAAATCTATAACGCTATTTGAAGGAAATAAGTTGGAGCTTTTGTGAGGAATAAATAAGTTTGCCAAAATTTATTGCTGTGAAAAAAATAATTATTTTCTAAATTAATTTTTAAATACAGAGTCCCACCATAAACTCAATCCAGAAAATTCTGTTTTAAAGTTGATTAATTAGGCAGTTTACATAACGACTTAATACATTTTAGTTTGTAACAATATTTATAATTTAAACTAACGTATCATTAATTTCTAATCCATTGAAAAAACTATGAAAGTCTTATTATATTTGCAATATACTATTCAGATAAATCTGAATAATGTTGGTTTCATAGTTCAACGGATAGAACGAGCGTTTCCTAAACGCTAAATGAAGGTTCGATTCCTTCTGAGACTACAAAAAGGCATATAAAATTTATATGCCTTTTAATTTTTAGTTAAAACCAATCTCAATTAAAACTCCTGATCTTTTATTATTGGAAATATTTCTATAGATTTTTTTAATTTGTAAAGTGGTAGTGTAATCATCAATTCATTTACTTTAGCTTCGTCAATATCCTTAAAAATAAGTATTGCCCCGTTTTTAGTTTGCCTTAAAAATAGTTGGTCCAAAAATCCAGCTTCTTTCCATTGAGCTACTACTTCGCGCTCATGCTTTAAAATTTCATGAAAATTTTCGGGCAAATTTTCTGTGTCAATCGTTAATATTACTAATATTCTGTTCATGTTTTTAGGATTTAAATTTTATAAAATTATTTAATACTTTGTTCTAATAAAAACTAACTCAACTTCTTGTCATTGGCGCCATAGCCATACTATTTTTTAATACTTGATTCCCTATCTTTACTGATTATAAAAGTTTCATTGTTTGGTTTTTTAAATTAATACTAGGTAAATGTATTATCTTTGTCCAAATAAAATATATATACATAATTTATGTGTATAGACTAAAATTTTAGACTAATGGCAAATACAATAGTTAGAAAGAATAAAAATTTCATTCCCGGTAACTGCCCTGTGGGATTTACTATGAATATTATAGGTGGAAAGTGGAAGCCAAGTATTATTTATATGATACGAACAGAAAGAAATCGTTATAGCCTTTTATTAAAAAATATAACAGAAATTAGTAAACAAACTTTAACAAATCAATTAAGAGAATTAGAATCAGATGGAATAATTGAACGCAAAATTTTTGCAGAAATTCCGCCAAAAGTTGAATATACTATTACACCATATGGTAGTACTTTACTTCCAATTATTGATAGTATGTCTAAGTGGGCTCGAGAAAATTCACACTTTATGCCAGAAAAAAAGTTATCTCTTAAAAAATAAATAAGCATTATTACTTAATCGAGAATATAGGATTCATTTTTAGTTGGAATAATAACATTATTATATCCTTCTAAAAGAAGTTTGTCTCTAAACGAAATTTTAGCAGGAGGATCTCCATGCACCAAGAAAACTTTTTTAACTTTTTGCTTATCCTGACAAGACAGAAACCGAATCAATTCATTATAATCTGCATGAGCACTGTACGAATCAATGATTTCAACATCCGCATTCACATCATATTCCTCGCCAAAAATTTTTACCACTTTTTGCCCTTCTCTAATTCTACCTCCTAATGAGTTTTGAGAGCAATATCCAACTACGAGTATAGTATTTTTTTGATCTGAAATATTATTTCGTAAATGATGTTTAATTCGTCCGGCATCCATCATGCCAGAAGCGGAAATAATAATACAAGGTTCTTTATTGCTATTTAAATTAATGGAATCAGCTTTTTCCCTGATATATATTAAGTTGTTAAACCCAAATGGGTCCGCATCTGTTTTTATGTACGTTTGCAATTTAGCATTAAAACAATCTACGTGTTCCCTCATAATATCCGTAACATTGGATGACATTGGACTATCTACATATACTTTGATATTAGGTAATAATCCTAAATTTTTTAATTTATCTAAGATGAAAACAATTTCCTGAGTACGACCTAAACTAAAAGCCGGAATAATTAATTTACCTTTTTTTTCAACACAAGTATTTCTAACCACATTAAGTAAATGTAATTCAGCATCTTTTTCTACTTCATGTAATCGATCTCCATAAGTTGATTCGCAAATAATATAATCAGCTTGAGGAAAAATTTCAGGATCTTTTAAAAGCATATCATCATACTTTCCAATATCTCCCGTATAAGATAACTGTGTAATTTTATGTTCTTTATCTTTTAGTTTTAAATTAACTATCGCACTGCCGAGAATGTGTCCTGCATCTGTAAACAAAAAAGACACTTCTTCGTTTAAAGTAAACTCTGCATGATAAGGTACGGTTTTAAAATGCTTTAAACAGCGATCAACATCCTTTGAAGTGTATAAGGGTTTTAAAAGTTCTTCTCCTCTTAGTTCTCTTTTTTTATTAACGTATTCAATATCACTTTCGTGTATTTTTGCACTATCATATAACAATACTTCAACCACCACTAATGTGGGTGGGGTGCAATAAATAGAGCCTAAAAATCCTTTATTAATAAGAAGAGGTAAATTCCCCGAGTGATCAATATGAGCATGAGATAAAATAACAACATCTATTTCAGATGGATTAAAATCGAAATAACGATTTAGTGAATCTGTTTCTTTACCCATCCCTTGGTATAAACCACAATCTAAAAGTACATTGTAACCTTTATCGGTTTTAATAATATGTTTACTACCTGTAACAGTTTCGGTAGCACCTAAAAATTTTATTTGCATACCCAAATCTAATTTACAACTATATAGTATAGAGTGATAATCATCACAGTATAAACTGATAAAAGTTACTTGAAACAAAAACTTAGTTTAATATATTTAATTAAAAAAATATATGAATACCATACTAGTTCCTATTGATTTTTCTGAAACCTCAGAAAACGCACTAAACTTCGCAACAAGTTTAGCAAACTATTTATCGGCAAATTTACTGTTGATTCATGTAAATACTCTGCCTGTATATAATAATGAATATGAACTTATAACCTATACAATAAAAGATAGTATTGAAACGGGCTTAGAATTACTAAAAGAAAGAGCGTTAAAACTAAAAAAAGACAATTTACTAATTGGCGATGTAACATATTATGCAGAAGTTGGAGAATTAGACACCACTATCACAGAATTTATTTCAAAAAAAAGTATTGATTTAATTGTTATGGGAATAACTGGTCATAGCACCAAAATTGGTCAAACACTATTTGGAAGCAACTCACTTACAATATCAAGAAAAAGCAGAGTACCTGTTTTTATTATACCTAAAAACTACAGATACAAAAAAATAGAAAATATTGCGTATGCTTGCGAATACGATGAAAATATTATAGAGCAAACAGGTTTAATTCAGGTTAAAAATATGATCGACATGTTTAACGCTAATTTAAATGTATTGCATGTAATACCTAATAATCATATAATAAATCAATCAGAAGCTGAAACTGATTTATATGTTGAACAAAAATTTGAAAATACAAATCACAAAACATTTATTTTAACAGAAAACAAAGTAAGCACAGCACTCTTGGATTTTATTGATAAACATCAAATAGATTTAATTATTATTGAGCCAAAAAAACACTCATTTTTTCATAAGATTTTTTATCCTAGTTCTACAAAAGAAATAGCTTTTAATAGTCCGATACCTATATTAACAATTCATAGCTAACTGCAAACAAGGTTTTAATTTCTAAAAAATACTTGTGGGTTAAAATACTATGGATATAATTTGCGCTATCACCAGAAAGAAATGCGATCAATCATCGGCAAACAGATTAGATACTATTTCTTTGCCTCTAAATAAATTAATTAAAATTGATTTCCCGAAATTAAAAGATGATGAATATGTTTCGTTAGAACAAATCACAAAATATCGTAAAAAGTATTTAAATAATTTAATTGAAAATGAACACGGAGAAATTGATATACTAGAAAAGAAAGTAATAGATTCAATTTCGAGAAATCAAATTTTATCAGAAAATATTGAATCAGGTATATGCGAGGAATTAACCATAGGCGAAAAAATTGCAGATAAAATTGCCATATTTGGAGGAAGTTGGATATTTATTATTTCTTTTTTTACATTTATTATAATTTGGATTGTCATAAATATTATTGCATTATCATCCCATAAATTTGATCCATATCCTTTTATTTTGCTAAATCTAATTTTATCTTGTTTAGCTTCTATTCAGGCTCCAATAATTATGATGAGTCAAAATAGAAAAGAGCAGAAAGATAGAAAACGAAGTGAAAATGATTATAAAATAAATTTAAAAGCCGAATTAGAAATTCAATTATTGCATGAGAAAATAGATCATTTAATGGTACATCAAAATAAAAAATTACTAGAAATTCAACAAATACAAATTGATTTTTTTGAAGATACTTTAAAGCAGATTAAAAGTGGGTAATGCAAAAAATGATGAAATAATTATAAATGCACAATTAAAAATTATTAAATCGAATTAGAAATAAAATTTTGAACATTTTTAATATGATTGTACATTTCCAAAAAGCATTCTTAGTAGTTTTTTATGATGAATAGTGCGGATCATGTAAGACAATGGTTTCAATTTTAAAAGAACTGAAAACACAATTAAGTGTTAATCAGCTATCATAAAATCGACTTAGATAAAAATCCAGAGGTTCAAAAATCTATCAAATAAGAAACGTTCCACCTTAATACTAATTAAATATGTGAACCTGTTTGGTGTGTTATTTGAACTAATGAATTAGTAAAGATTATTAATCCGTTTCAATAAATATAATATATCAATACATTGACCTAGAGATGTTTTGCAGCAAAATTTTTAAACTCTGACCTTAACTCATTAAAATTCTTTTCAAAAGCTTCAATTGATTCTTTTTCACTCGAGTGGTAAGGAATATTACGATGATCAACTGCAACTGGGTTTTTAATCACCTCACTTTTCAGAGCATCTTCATCCACATTAATTGTATGGGAAATTTCATCAATATTATTCTGTTGAACAATAAATTGATTTTGAAAATGTTCAACTTGAGCTAAAACTTCCTTCTCTTTATATTTAGTGGCGATTTGACTTAATCGATTTTTTAAAATTGAAATTTCATCATCATAAAATTTCAATTTATTTAACCATTCGTTATTCTCAGCGTGCTGGTTATAAAGTTTATTTTCTTTTTTCATATGTAGATATTATTGTTTTTTAGTTGTCATATGGTTTAGCCAGTTTATCTTCATTTGTGTTTGTGTTTTAGCAAACATGGCTATTTCATATTTAGATATTTATTGTTATTTAGTTATTATGTTGTTAAGCCAGTTTTTCTTATCCACTTAGCTATGGGGATTTGAGAGGGCTTTAAAGAAATTTAATTGTTTCAATTAAAAATAAATGCCTTTTAAATTTCTGGTTTTGTAAATCAGGAATAGAGTTTGATTTTAACTGCGCTGTTGATTTCATAATACATAAATTTTTTATAAAAGTAGTTGGATAAAATAAAAAATTATTGATAAAAATCATTTTTAATACTGATTGATATCAGACAATAAAAGGTAAATAAAAACCACATTTGCATGCATACAAAATAACATGACAACAATTATTAAAATAGAAAATGAAGTAAAAGTTTCAGAATTAAAGAACGCATTTAATAATCAATTTCCGTTTTTAAAAATTGAATTTTTCAAAAAGTCTCACAAGCAATTGCAGGGTTCATATAAAAAAGATATTATTACGAAGGACTTTATAATTAAATCTAATCAGCAGGAAAATACAATTACTTATGGTGAGGACACGTCTGTTTCTGAATTCGAAAAACAGTTTGCTGATAAAGTAAAGCTTAACGTTCAAGTATTTAGGAAATCAGGCAAAACATGGCTAGAAACAACTTTTACTGATAGTTGGTCGTTGAAAAAACAAAATCAAGAAGGAATGGAATTAAGCCAATTATAATTCATTCCATACTATAATTACTAGCTCTTTCATATAATAAAACTACTCTACTATCCTTCTACAGGGTGTCTGGTTTAACGCATTTTCAAATCCCATAAAACAATTTAAATCCATTCCTATTTATGAATTGATAAAACAGGTATTTTTGAAGAAAGAATAATTTTTTTAGAATTGCTTTCAATAAACAAGTTTTGAAAAATAGAATAGTGGTGACTGAGCATCATAATAATATCTACATTTGATTTTTTAGCATAAGAAATAATACCTGAGTAAAAATCTTTGGCTTTAATATTTGTGATAGAAGTTTGTTTGTATCTAATTAAATTTTCATTTAATTCATCTTTAGATTCTATATGAACAAATTCAGTATCAACTCCAAGAAATTTTATCGTTGAGTTTATACGCTTGGAAAGTCCTGAACTAATTGATTCATTATTATCTATTGCAACCAACATTTTTTTTATAGAATGCTGCATGTATTTTAATGGAACCGTAATAATAGGACAAGATATGTTACCTGTTAAATCAGCACTAGTAGTACCATAA
>JBILOV010000308.1:0-2625 GCA_044374335.1 Bacteroidia bacterium
AATATGCAGATCCAATTGTCTATTTATATCTAGGTGATGTTTTAAAAGCTCAAACGAAATACCCAGAGGCTATTGTTGAGTATAATAATTACAAAAAAGAAATGCCATCGGATGTTTTAGGTGAAAACGGAATAAAATCTTGCGAATTAGCTCAGCAATGGAAAGATGCCAAAAACACTCCTGAGAAACGTATTGTAGTTCAGCCTATGACTTTAATAAATTCAAAAGAATCTGATTTTAGCCCTGCTTATGCGGATAAAAAATACAACTCTTTAATATTTACATCAACTCGCCCTGGTGGTTCTGGTGGTATGGATGTTACTAACGGACAAAATCACTCTGATTTATATGAAACAAAATTGGATAAAAATGGTAAGTGGAGCACGCCAGTGTCATTAACTAGTAACATTATTTCAAAAATGAATGAAGCTTCTGTTTCAGTTTCAAAAAAAGGAGACGTTATGTTTATGACTCGTTGCCCGGAAGGAAAAAATAAACAATTAAAATGTCAATTATATGTATGTAAAAAGCAAGGTCCATCATGGGCTGAGCCAGTATTATTGCCGTTTTGTATAGATTCAGTTGCGTTTGCGCATCCCTCAATTTCTGCAAATGGAAAAGTGTTATATTTTACTTCAAAATTGCCGGGTGGTTATGGCGGAAAAGATATTTGGATGAGCGTTTTGGATGAGAAAGCAAAAGCATTTGGTCAACCAGTAAACGTTGGGCCAAGCATTAATACCCCTGGCGACGAAATGTATCCTTACATTGCTGATGATGATAAAACGTTGTACTTTTCATCAAATTACCATATTGGTATGGGTGGCTTAGATATTTTTAAAGCAGAAAAAGATGCTAATGGCAAATTTACAAAAGCTCCTGAAAATTTAAAATCACCAATGAATTCTGCAGCAGATGATTTTGGTATTGTTTTCGAAGGAAAAAAAATAAAAGGTTATTTTACTTCTAATCGTGAAGGAGGAAAGGGAAGTGACGATATTTACTCATTTGTTTTGCCTCCATTGTTATTTAATTTAACTGGTACTGTTGTGAGTGATGAAAACAGCGAGCCTATAACTAATGCTTACATCCGGTTAAAAGGTTCAAATGGAGATATGTTTGAATTTAAAACCTTAGCAGATGGTAAATATAATTTTAAATTAAAAGAAAATACATCGTATGAGGTTACTGTAGCGGCTGATAAAAATACAGTTTCTAAAACATTTAAACTTGGATTTTTAGCTAACAAGGATTTAGGAAAATTAACTACTGTAGCTGAAAATGAATCAAAAGATTTTGTTAAAGATTTTGTATTAACTCCTGTTAAAGCTGAAATTCGTTTCCCAGCGGTTTTATATGCATTAGGTAAAGCTGATTTACTTGTAGACGCTGAAGGAACTGCGCCTGATAACGATACCCGCAAACCACTAAACTCAAAAGATTCATTAAACTTTTTATATCAAACATTAATTGATAATCCAACTATCGTTATTGAATTACAGTCTCATACAGATACTCGCGATAGTGATGAGAGAAATCAAAAGTTATCTGAAGCACGTGCACAATCTTGCGTTGATTATTTAGTTAACGAGAAAAAAGTACCGATCGCTCGATTAATGTCTAAAGGTTGGGGAGAAAAGAAAGTATTAATTAAAGATGATGTCATTGCTAAAGCAAAAACAAAAGAAGAAAAAGAGGCTTTACATCAAAAAAACCGTCGTACGGTATTCCGCATTGTTAACTGGGATTATGTAGATCCTAATGCTCCAAAAACGGAAAAACCAATTTATAAACCTCAGGTTAAAGGTGAAGAAAATTCTGAGGCACTTGAAGATAGTGATTCAAACTAAAATTTAAAATATAAATTTATAAGAACCCTTTTAGTTTTCTAAAAGGGTTTTTTATGAAATCAAATATTGTTAAATGGCCCCTAATATTGCAAAATAGTGTAATTTTGTAGTAATATAAAACAAAAACGTTTTGCGAGATATAGTTTGGACAGTAATTATAATTTGGATTGTATGGAAAATTTTCGATGCGTTTAAAAACACGTCAAAATCAAAAACTCAGGATGGAAATAGAAATCAAACTAATTTTCAAAATCAAAAAGAAGGAGAAGTTAAAATAAATCATACCACTAACCAAAAAACGCAATATAACCCAAGCGACGCGGAGTATGTGGAATATGAAGAAATAAAATAATGAAAAAATTATCATTATACCTAACTGTTTTTATAGCGTTAAATAATAATATTTTTTCGCAGGAAAATCGTCCAAAACTCTCAGTCCCTTCAAATACCTTAGCCCCAAAAGAGTTTGAAGATTTTAAGGATAGGTTGTATTTTGGTGGGAATTTTGGAGCATGGTTTGGATCAACAACTTATATCAATCTATCTCCGTTAGTTGGTTGTAAAATAAATAAAGAATTTTCTGTGGGTGGAGGAATAACTTACAACTATTATAGTCAAACAAACTTCGGACAAAAATTTACTTCTACCATTTATGGAGGAAATGTATTTGCTCGTTATTTAATTTTTGAAAATGCATTCGCGCAAATTGGATGGGATAGACTGAGTGTTCCTGAATTTTTTTCTCCAATTAAAAATAGTAGAGTTTGGGTTGATA
>JBILOV010000064.1:0-10207 GCA_044374335.1 Bacteroidia bacterium
TATATATGAAAATAGTATATTTGGCGGATGAATCAACCAGATTTAAATAGCGAATCAATAAAGCTTTTAGCTAAAATTTTCACCATGAGAAAAAAGTTGATTGTTGTATCAGTTATTGCAGCTGTTATTTCAATTATTATTTCTTTTTTGGTATCACCGCAATATAAAGCAACTGCTATTGTTTTTCCTTCACGTACATTTTCAGTATCAAAATTGTTAATAGAGCAAAATCAAGGATCTCAGGAAGATTATATGGATTTGGGAGATGAAGATGATGCAGAAAAATTACTGCAAATTTTAAATTCATCAGAAATAAGAACACGTCTTGCTGATAAATATGATTTATGGAATAATTGGGATATTAAAAAAAATACAATTGATGCTAATCATTATTTAAAATTAAAATGGGATGATATGGTTAGTTTTAAGAGAACTAACTTTGTTTCTATTAAAATTGAAGTTTATGATTATGTTGCAAATCGATCAGCTGACATTGCTAATTCGATTGTTGCTTATGCAGACACTGTTAAGTTTAAAATGACAAGACAAGTTGCTGAACAGGCCTTAAATATTACTAAAGAAGAGTACGACAATACAATTACAAGAATAAATGAATTAGAAGATAGTTTACAAGTAATAAAAGAATTAGGTGTTTTAGATAATAAAGCAGAAATTGAAGCTTACTCTCGTAGTATGGCAAAGGCTATTGAAAAAGGAAGTGAGTCAGCACAAAAAAAATTACAGGAAAAATTGGATGTACTTAAAAAATACGGAACTGCCTATGATAACGTGTTTTCAAACCTTAAAAAATACAGATTAAAATACCCCATTATTAAAAATAAATATGATGAAGCATTGGTAAATTACAATAAACCATTACCATCTAAATTTATTGTTGAAAAAGCAATTGGTGATGAAAGTAAAGCTAGGCCAATGAGATGGCTGATTGTTTTGATTTCTACATCATCTGCTGTCTTACTTGCTTTTTTATATCTTTTATGCATTGAAAAACTTACAGCCATTAAAAAAAAAATAAACCATCATTTACATTCACAAAACCAAGAATAATGGAAAACTTTAAAACTGAAGATATTTTAAAAACCTTATTGCCGCATTGGAAAAAATTAATTACAGTATTAATTGTGTCCGTTCTTGTAGGTATTTTTATTTCATCTGAAATGGTTATTAAACCACTTTATAAATCCTATGCAATTGTGTATCCAGTAAATTTAAGTCCAAGTTCTGAGGAATCAAATACTGAACAATTATTACAATGGTTCAATAGTGAAGAGGTTAAAAAAGCTGTACGTAAAAAGTTTGATTTGTATAATCATTATAACATTGATACTTTAGAGAAAAGACATGAAACATATTTTAATTTAAAATATAAAGAATTGGTATCCATTAATGCTACTTTGTATGAATCGATTGAAATATCAGTTAAGGATCAATCACCTGAGATGGCGCAAAATATTGTTAATGGAATTATTGATGCTGTAAATGATTTAATAACAGACATTAGACGAGAAAGACTAAATGAATATATCATTAACAATCAAGAGGAATTGGAATTGGAAAATAAAAAGGCTGATTCACTAAAATTATTAATTGATAATATTCGTAAAGAATATAATATTGTAGATGTTACTGCACAGGCAAAAATTTTATTAAAGAAGAAACATAAAAGTGGGGGAGAAAAAAGTTTGAATGAATCAGAAAATCAAACATTAAATGGTATAACAAATAAAGTGACGGATTTAAATACCTTAGGAACTATTTATTCAAGTCAGTTAGGAACCTATAATTACTTCAGAAATGAGGTAAATAAATTTAAATTTGAGCATAATAGTCATATAAGTTATACCAATGTTGTTTCAAAACCAACATTACCCGACAGTAAATGCTATCCTATAAGATCCTTAATTATAGCCATTATCTCGTTATCATCTTTATTGATAGCTTGTATTGTTATTATTTTTTTAAATATCAATAAGCAACAAATTGATTAAACTTAAAAATACTTACGTATTTTATTTTATAATCATTAGTTACATTTTAATTAATGCTTATGTGTTGCTATTTGCAAAAGATATGTTCTATCTTTTCAATTTATTGCCATTTTTTATTTTAATTATTTTATTAGCTGTTTTTGACATTGAAAAAATCATGTATATCATGGTTTTTTCTACACCACTAGCAATTAGCTTAAAGGAGTTAGGCTTAAATGATGGACTTAATTTAAGTTTGCCAGCAGAGCCATTAATGATTGGTATTACATTTATTTACTTTTTAAACGAGCTAAATAGTGGATTTACAAATAGTCGTATTTTAAAGCATCCAATAACTTTAATTATTATTATTCAGTTAATTTGGATTCTTATTACAACCATTACTAGCGAATTACCTATTATTTCAATGAAGTTTATTTTGGCCCGTATTTGGTTTTTAACGTCTTGTTATTTTATTTGTACCGAATTGTTTAAAAAGCAACGGGCTATTATAAATCATTTATTGTTTTATTCAATTGCATTGGCAATTGTTGCCATTATAACCACAATTAAGCATTCGGCTTATGCATTTGATGAAAAAATTGCCGATTGGATTGTATCACCTTTTTATAATGACCATACAGCTTATGGAGCAGCTTTAGCAATGTATATTCCTGTTATGTGCGGTATGTTATTTATGAAAAATATTTCAAAAGTCATTAAAATAGTTTGTTTTACAATCTTAACTATTTTTATAATATCTATTATTGTTTCATTTGCCAGAGCAGGTTGGTTAAGTTTAGTGGTTTCGTTAGCTGTATTAGTAAGTTTATTATTAAAAATAAAATTCAGAACAATATTATTAACCATCATTGGAACTGTTGTTATTTTTATGTCTTTTCAAACCGAAATTTTAATGGTGTTAGGAAGAAATAATACAGATTCGGATGGTGATATTACAGCAAATATTGAATCCATGTCCAATATTTCTACAGATGCCTCTAACCTAGAACGTTTAAACAGATGGAGTTGCGCTTTACAAATGTTTGAAGAAAAACCTTTTTTAGGTTTTGGGCCAGGAACTTATCAGTTTTTATATGCTCCTTTTCAAAAAAGCAGTCTTAAAACAATTATATCAACCAATTTTGGAGATAAAGGAAATGCTCACAGCGAATATTTGGGTCCTTTATGTGAACAAGGTTTATTGGGTTCGTTAATAGTTATTGTTTTAGTATTTGCTGTAATGTTTTTGGGTTATAGGTTAGTTTATACTGTAAAAGATAAGTCAATTAAAATATTAACTATTACAATTTTAATGGGACTAAGTACATATTTTGTTCATGGTTTTTTAAATAATTTTTTAGATACAGATAAAGCCTCAGTTCCATTTTGGGGCTTCTTAGCTATGTTAGTTTGTATTGATGTTTATTTTAAAGATTATACACCTGCTGAAAACGAAAAATTAATTTAATACTTTTCTACGCTAGTATAATAATATTGATCAGTTTTTCAATACAAGTATTTCCATAAATCACAAAATTTAAAAGCTACTTTATTTAACCACCAATGGAATAAATTCAATCAATTTTGTTAAAAATAAAAAAGGATTCCTAACTAGGAATCCTTTTTTGAATAAATGAATTTTTTAAATTAGAAGCGTTCTATCTGAGAAAAGAAAAAGTTTGCTTCAACATTAGCGTTTTCATCGCTATCAGAACCATGAACTGCATTTGCAGCAATAGATTTTGCAAATAATTTACGAATAGTTCCTTCGTCAGCTTTAGTAGGATCAGTTGCTCCAATTAATGTTCTGTATTCAGCTACAGCGTTATCTTTAGATAATATTGCAGCAACTATTGGTCCGCTGCTCATATAGCTTACTAATTCGCCATAAAAAGGACGTTCTTTGTGAACTTCATAAAATTTACCAGCTGTTTCAGCACTTAACTTCATGTATTTCATAGCTACAATTTTAAAACCTGATTGGTTTATTTTCGCTAAAATTGGGCCGATATTGTTAGCCTCAACTCCATCGGGCTTAATCATTGTAAAAGTAATATTTCCTGCCATTTTATTTTTTTTAGAGCGCAAAGATACAATTATTGTCTTTAAATCAAATATTCTCTGTCTTTAAAATATTTATGTTGCTCCTAAACACTTATATTCAAAAGATATGATTAAAAAATCAATCTTAAAAATATTGATTTAATCGAATAGTTAGTGGAAATTGAATTATTGTAATGAAGCAGCAAAAATAATTAATTTAAATTTTGTGATTTTAAGTTGAATGTAAGAGTAAATTATTACATTATACTTTACAAGATAATCAGAGAAATGAATTGTAATTAATTATAAATGTACTAAGGCTTTTAGGACTTTAAATTATTTTTTTAATTCCAATTTAAATGGCTTAGTTGATTTTTTTGATTAAAAATAAAAGGCAGTGTTGTCAACGCATTTTTATTTTACCGAACATGAAACACCCTGCGATACAGATACGCAATATGTTTTGGCTTCTTTTTTTGTAACATTGGTAAAAGTAGCTTGAGAATTTATACTACCATCTTGATTAGTACAAGTGCAAACTCTGTCTTTTTTACAAGATGTTAAACAAATAAATAAAATAGTTATTAGAGTTAAATTTTTCATGTTTTTTATTTCAAATATAGGAATTTACCCATGAATTGTTTCTTTTTTGCTGTAGTTTTTTATTAATTCAGCTTCAAAATTTAACCATGCAAGCCATCTTGCATCAATATCCTCAAACTGGCTGCCATATTTACGGGCAAAACCTATAAATAGCGTATAATGTGTTGCTTCACTAATCATCAAATCTCTATAAAACGATTTTAAATCTTCGTCGTTTATTTGTTCAGACAATAATTTAAAACGTTCGCAACTTCTAGCTTCAATTATAGCACCAAATAAAAGTCTGTCAATTAAAACAATTTCTTTTTTATGCCCTTTTCTCATAAACTTATATAGCTCACCAACATATTCATCTTTACGTTCAAAGCCAAGCCTAAAACCGCGTTCTTTAATTTTTTGATGAACCATTTCAAAATGCGTTAATTCCTCTTTTGCCAGTTTTACCATTTCTTCCACTAAATCAGTATGATAAGGATAGCTAATCATAATAGAAAGTGCATTGGTTGCCGCTTTTTGCTCACAATAGGCATGATCAGTTAAAATTTCTTCAATATTTGTTTCAACAATATTTACCCAACGAGGGTCAGTTTCTAATTTTAATCCTAACATTGTGCATTGGTTTGATAATAGCAAAGTTAGAAAGTTTTTTGCTAAGTTGATTTTTTAACCACATGAAAAAAATAGGTGGTTATGTTGAAGAATTGTTTTTCTTTATTAGTGAAAATAAGTATTTTGAATTAGATTGTAAAATTAAACCTGTCTTTTATCTTAAATCCTTTGTCTTTAAAGTCCCTTCAATCTTTTGAGTCTTGATTAGTCTCTTAACTTATCTAATAAATCGTTAAGCGTCGTTATTTCCTTTGGCGATAAAGATTTAAAAAATTGTTCAGATGTATTATCTATATAGTCTAAAGATTGTAATAGTTCCAATCCTTTGTCAGTAATTACAATATCAACGCTTCTTCTATCGTTTGGGCATTCTTTTCGTACCAATAATTTTTTTGAATTTAATTTATCTACTATTCTGGATGCGTCACTCATTCTATCCAACATTCTTTCTTTAATAAGTTTAATACTACAAGGATTTGGATGTTGCCCTCTTAAAATTCTTAAGACATTATACTGTTGAATAGTTATTTCAGAATCTTTAAAAAAACAATCGTGTTTGCCATTTATCCAATTAGTTGTATAAATTAAATTAAGCATTAACTTTTGTTCAATGCTTTTAAATTTTTGTTGTTGTATTTCGTCTTCTAATTTCAATATTATAAAAATAGTCCCCGGTTTTGCCGAGGACTAAATTAATTATTTAATTTTTATTTTGCTTTTGTAATTTCTATATTAATATCTAATCTTACTTCTTCGCTAACTGCAACACCTCCAGCTTCTAAAACTGCGTTCCAAACTAAACCAAAATCTTTACGATTAACATTACCAGTTACTTTAAAAGCATATCGCTCCATTCCGTATGGATCTTTAACAATTTTTGATGCTCCAATTGCATTTAAGGTTACAGATTTAGTAACTCCATGCATGGTTAAATCACCAATTAATGTATATGTATTTTTTATTTTACCAGCTTTCATTGATTTACTTACAAAGGTGATTTTTGGGAATTTTGCAACATCAAAAAAGTCAGCACTTTTTAAATGACCATCTCTTTTTTCATCGTCAGTGTTTATACTTGCAGCATCTACTGAAAAATCAATTTTTGCATCCGTAAAATCTGCATCAGCCTTTAACGAAGATACTTTTCCTTCGTAAACTTTAAATTTACCTTCTGTTTCACTTACCATCATGTGCGTAACTGCAAATCCTAATTTACTATGAGATGCATCTACATTCCAGTTTGTTTGTGCTTTTGCATTTACAGATATTACTGCAACTGCTACTAATGTTTTTAATGTTGTTTTCATAAATTAATTTTATTGTTTTTGTGTTATTAATTATTATTACGCAAATATATGTTATAACATTAGATGTTTTAACATCTAATTTGAAATAATTGTTAAATTATTGATTAAGAGTTAATTTAAATTTATTTTAATTTCTATCAAATTTAAATTAACAAATTCTAGTATATTTGTCGTCCAAATTTAAAGCCCACGTTGTAAGTGGGGAAAGTATATGATAAAAATAACTCTACCAGACGGTTCCATTCGTGATTACGAAAAAGGAATTACTGCAATGCAAGTTGCAACAAGCATTAGCGAAGGTTTAGCCCGCAATGTATTAGCCGCAAAAATTAATAGTATAGTTGTTGATGCAAACACATCTATTAATGAAAACAGCACCTTAAGTTTATTAACCTGGAATGATGAAGAAGGTAAAAATACGCTTTGGCATTCATCTGCACATTTATTAGCAGAAGCATTAGAAGCATTATATCCAAATGTGAAATTTTGGGTTGGACCACCTTTAGAATCTGGTTTTTATTATGACGTTGATTTAAATGGTGAAGTTTTAACACCCGCTGATTTTGAAAAAATTGAAGCTAAAATGTTAGAATTAGCTCGTTTAAATAGTGTATTTGTTCGCAAAGAAATTAGTAAAGCGGATGCAATCAAATATTTTACCGACAAAGATGACTCATATAAATTAGATTTATTAGAACGTTTAGAAGATGGTAATATTTCTTTGTATTCACAAGGTAATTTTACTGATTTGTGTCGTGGCCCACATATTCCAAATACTGGATTTATTAAAGCTGTAAAGGTTTTAAATATTGCTGGTGCTTATTGGAAAGGCGATGAGAAAAACAAAATGTTGACTCGTATTTACGGTATTGCTTTTCCAAAGGATAAGGAACTAAAAGAATATTTAGTTTTATTGGAAGAAGCTAAAAAGCGTGATCATCGTAAGTTAGGTAAGGAATTAGAATTATTTACTTTCTCTGAAAAAGTGGGGCTTGGTTTACCATTATGGTTGCCAAAAGGTGCGATGCTTCGTGAGCGTTTAATTCAGTTTATGCAAAAGGCGCAAATGAAAGCTGGATATTTACCTGTTGTTACGCCTCATATTGCTCAAAAGGAATTATACGTTTGTTCTGGACATTACGAAAAATACGGAGCAGATTCATTTCAACCAATTAAAACACCTCACGAAGGTGAAGAGTTTTACTTAAAACCAATGAATTGCCCGCATCACTGCGAAATTTATAAATCGTCACCAAAATCTTACAAAGATTTGCCTATACGTTACGCAGAGTTTGGAACGGTTTATCGTTATGAGCAAAAAGGAGAACTACACGGTTTAACACGTGTTCGTGGCTTTACTCAAGATGATGCGCATTTATTTGTTCGTCCGGATCAAGTAAAAGAAGAGTTTTTAAAAGTGATTGATTTAGTATTATACGTATTTAATGCTTTAGATTTTAAAGATTATACAGCTCAGGTATCATTAAGAGACCCTGAAAATAAAACTAAATACATTGGTTCAGATGAAAATTGGGCCTTAGCGGAACAAGCTATTATTGATTCAGCAGCTGAAAAAGGTTTAAGAACAGTGGTTGAAACTGGCGAGGCGGCTTTTTATGGTCCAAAACTGGATTTCATGGTAAAAGATGCTTTGGGACGCAAATGGCAATTAGGAACTATTCAAGTAGACTACAACTTACCTGAGCGTTTTGAATTGGAATATACAGGGTCTGATAACTTAAAACACCGTCCTGTGATGATTCACAGAGCACCTTTTGGAAGTTTAGAGCGTTTTATAGCGGTTTTAATTGAACATTGTGGCGGTAATTTCCCACTTTGGTTAACGCCTGATCAGTTCGCTATTTTACCGATAAGTGAAAAATATAACGATTATGCAAAAAAAGTTTTAGAATTGTTAAATATTTCCGATATTCGCGGCCTTGTTGATGATAGGAATGAGAAAATAGGCAAAAAAATTCGTGACAACGAAGTAAACAAAGTACCGTTTATGCTTGTTGTTGGCGAAAAAGAAGCTGAAGAAGGCACAGTTGCAGTACGAGAACATGGTAAAGGAGACATAGGAACAATGACTATTGAAGACTTTGCTAAACTCATACAAACATCTATTGACAATGATTTTAAACAAAAAACAATTAATTAATAACTAAAAGCGGAGGTCATTATTAGCGATTTCAAGAAACCAATAAACAACAACAACAAAAATACCGGTCCAATAAAGCCCGGTACAGGTCCTGCAGCGCCAGTTCCATTTAAACGTCCAAGAGGTTTAAGGGAAGGTTTTAAACGCCCAGGTGTTAGAGAAGAGCAACATCGTATAAATAAAAACATACGAAACACGCCACAAGTACGTGTGGTTGGTGATGACATTGAACCAGGAGTTTACCCAATTCAAGAAGCTATAAAAATGGCTGAAGAATTAGGTGTGGATTTAGTAGAAATTGCACCAAATGTTGATCCTCCTGTTTGTAAGGTAGTTGATTACGGTAAATATTTATACGAACTAAAAAAGAAAGCTAAAGAAGTAAAAGCTAAAGCATCTAAAGTAGTAGTAAAGGATATTCGTTTTGGTCCGCATACTGATGAACATGATTATTTATTTAAGAAAAATCATGCAATTAAGTTTTTGCAAGATGGTTGTAAAGTAAAAGCGTTTGTGTTTTTTAGAGGACGAGAAATTGTTTTTAAAGAACAAGGAACAATTTTATTATTACGTTTTGCTTCTGAATTAGAGGAGTGGGGTAAGGCAGAACAATTACCAGTATTAGAAGGTAAAAAAATGTTAATGGTTCTTGCTCCCAAAAAAGTAGGCAAATAAACATTGAATGTGACTTTAAAATAATAGTCATAAATAAAATAGAGTACTAACAATAAATAAATAAAAACAAATGCCAAAAATGAAAACAAACTCTAGTGCAAAGAAGAGATTCTCTGTTACTGGGACCGGCAAAATCAAAAGAAAACATGCTTTCAAAAGTCATATCTTGACTAAGAAAACAACTAAAGGAAAACGTGCGTTGACCAAATCAGGCTTAGTACATGAGCGTGATATGAACAATATCAAGTTTTTATTAGCAATGTAATCTTTAAGATTAACCCGAGTGCAACGGTTATTAAATTAACCAGAAACTACGTTTTAAAAGCTCACGCAAAATGCATGACACGTAAAATCAAAAAATTAAAAAGAAATGCCACGTTCAGTCAATCACGTAGCGAGTAGAGCTCGCAGAAAGAAAATCCTAGCTTTAACAAAAGGTTATTGGGGTGCTAGAGGTAATGTTTGGACAATTGCCAAAAACACTTTAGAAAAAGGTTTAACATACGCATACCGCGATCGTAAAAACAAAAAACGTACTATGCGTTCATTGTGGATACAACGTATAAATGCTGGTGTACGTCAGTATGGAATGAGTTATAGCGAATTTATTGGAAAAGTAAATGCTAAAAACATCAACTTAAACCGTAAAGTATTAGCTGATTTAGCAATGAATCATCCTGAAGCTTTTAAAGCAGTTGTTGATCAAGTGAAATAATTTTACTTAATAAAAAATAAAAAAAAGACAATCTTTTAAGATTGTCTTTTTTTTTACCATTTTTTAAAATTAGGTCTTTTCCCTTATGTTGCATTTATTATAT